>JASHVB010000512.1 GCA_030039695.1 Acetobacteraceae bacterium | reverse complement strand
GCTTCCATCTGCCGAGCCTGGCCGGGCGCCTCGTGCTGGCGCTCTCCGGCGCCGGCTTGGCACTGACCGCCGCCGTCGCCTTCGCCACCTTCATTAAAGTGTTCGGCCTTGGCCTGCTTGGCGGCGGCAACCACAGCGCCGGCCGGGTGAGTGCCGGCACGGTTGCCTCGGTCGGCATTCTCGGCGCCTGCGTGCTGGCGCTGGCCGTGGGCATGCCCGCCTGGCTGGACGCGCTGAATGGCGCGACGCTGGCTGAATTCGGTGTGGACAGCGCGCGGCGCATGCATGATGGCTGGCTACTGGTGCCGCTGACCGCGAAGTTCGCGTTCATCTCGCCGAGCTTGCTGGTCATCGTCATGCCGCTGCTGTCGCTGGTGCCGATCGGTCTGCTGGTGCTCAGCCGCGGCCTGGCCGCGCGGCGCGCGCCGATCTGGTACGGTGGCATCCGGCAGAACGTGACAGTCACGGCCACCACCGCGTTGACCTTCTCCAATGCGCTGCGCACGTTCTACAGCTTCATCTACCGCCCAACCGCGGAGACGGAACGCGAAGTCACCGGCCGCGAGTATTTCGTGAAGCGCCTGGTGTTCAATCATGATGTCGCACCGGTGTTCGGCCCTTACCTGTTTGCCCCGACCGTTCGTCTGGTGCGCTACGCCGCCGATCGTGCGCGGATCCTGCAGTCCGGCCATCTGAATTTCTATCTCGGGTTGATCGGCTTGCTGCTGGTGATCATCCTCGGACTGGCCCTGCTTTGATGAACGAGAGGAAGCGACAGCAATTGTTGACGTATCTCGCGATTGCCGTGGGCGGCACGCTGGGCTGCTGGGCGCGCTATGCCATGACCAACCTGGTGCAGGCAATCTACGGGCGCGATTTCCCTTATGCTACTCTCAGCATCAACGTACTCGGCTCCTTTCTGATGGGCTTCCTGTTCATCGAGACTCTGGAACGACTCACCATATCACCCGTGCTGCGCACCGGCATCCTGACCGGCGTTCTGGGCGGCTACACCACGTTCTCCACCTTTGAGATGGAAACGCTGCTGCTCGTTGAGCAAGGAGCAGCGGTCAGGGCAATTCTGTATGTGGCGCTTTCCGTAGGGGTGGGATTCGTCGCCGCATTTGGGGGAGCCTATATCGCACGCAATCTGTAGGGAGCGACGGCGTGGACGACGAAGTGACCGTGGTGCGCATCTACTTGCGGGAGGCGGACCAAGGCAAACGCAAGACCCTCATGCAGGAGGTGCTCAACATCCTCCAAGACCAGCAACGCGTGCAGAGTCTGGTCGTGTTTCGCGGCATTGCCGGATTCGGCGATAGCGGTGAAGTCCATGCATCCGACCTGCTGCGGATCAATGTCGACCTGCCGCTGGTGATCGAGTTCTTCGACAAACCGAACGTGGTGGATGCCGCGCTGGCATTGCTCGACGGGCTGGTTCCGGCGGGACGTATTGTGACCTTGCGGGCGAACCTGCACTAAGCCAGACGCCGATTCTACCGCCGACCTGTCAGCCGCTTCGATGAGCAACGTCGGCCCATGCGTTGGTCAAATGTATCGCGCGCGGATGTGACGGGTGAGTTTGACGTCCGCTCCGACTGACGACGGTGCGGCACGATCGTGTCCCGTTTGGGTGCTCCTGCGGATTTCGCGGCGCTGATCCCCACTGGAGCGCCCGTTGCGGCGGTCGCGTTCACGATTCAGGCCAGCATCGGTTCGCTAGCACGGCCGAACGGCCGTTTTGCGTGAGCAGAGGGGCGTGACGCCGGCACAGAGGCCGCAGACACGCAAAGCGCTAGATTATGCGGCCGAAGTTCGGTGCTGGACACATGTACAAGACGATCGGCCGCAGCCCGCGAATTGCGGCGTCGACGATCGGCGCGACGGTGCAACATGTGGCGGAGAGAGGTCTGACCTTGCCACTTTCGCATGATCCGACCGAGGCAGTGAAGCCTTGCTTCATACGTTCTCTAGCGCTTGCATCAGCTTGGCTGCACCGCAGCCAGGGGCGCAGGGCGAAGGCAGTACCGCGTTGATCGCCGGTGCCGCGTTTAGTTGGGCGGCGAAGGCGCAGGCCAGCAGCGCGATCTGGAGGGATGGCAGCATCGCCGGCACCTGCCAGTTCAGCGATGCCAGCGCCTGCCGCCGCAGCGCCGCCTGCACCACCTCGCTCGTGGCCAGCGTTGTTGGCGTCACCGGCAAGTAGGGCAAAGCGTCGGCAGTCCGGCGATCAGGCTGCCAAGCCCGCGCCGCTGCCTATCTCGATACCGGGACGCGCCGACAGCGCCGGTGGAGATGGGGTCCCACCGGTGGTGATCTTACGGCAGCGTTCCCCGCCTGCTTCCGCTATAGCGTCCTGTCGCGCGTTAAGATGGTTGAATGCTGATGACCGACTCCGCGTACGCCGGCAGCTTGCGGAACGCGATATGCAGATTGTCAGACAATGCCGCGACCGTCAGACCAGCGGCTACCCACATACGCTCTAGCGAAGCGCGCGAATGGATCGAGATATGTCCGTTGCGTGGGGCCGCATACCACCAAGCCAGACCATCATTCGGCAGCGGCTCAGGTTGCACCAAGGTGGATGCCAGCACCATCCCTTCATCGTCCAGGTGATCCGCAATCTCTGCCGCGACGCCCATCGGATCTGGCGTGTGCTCCAGTACCTCGAAGCAGGTCACAAGATTGTACTTGCGAACCGGGCGCCCCTGGTATTCCAGCACGAACGGGTCGTAAGTGTCCACCACTGCGAAGCGGGCCGCACGAAGATGCTGTGCCAGCAGCCCGCCTCCGCCGCCGTAGTCAAGCACCGAGAGGGTCGCTGCGGATGATCCGAAAAGGCGGCATATGAATTCAGCGTTTGCGGCGGACCGCGCTCCGAGATAATCCGGGTCCACGACCGAATAGTCCGAGTTGTAGATGTGCTGCGCGAAGTCGGCGGCGCGCCAAGCATCAAACGCCTCGGTGAACAGGAAGCCGCATTGTCCGCAGCGCCGATAATAAATCGGCACGCCGACTAAGGGCAGCCGCATGCCACGCCGCTCCTCGCAATTCTTACTGAAGTCCACCACCCCGATCAGCGGCGCCGGTTGCATGCAAATCTTGCAGGGACTTAGCTCTGGGTCAGCAACGGTCCGCATCATGTGCCCGCCTCGCGCGTTGCCATCCCCCATGGTGCCGGGATGCAGCACCAACACCGCCACCCGCTGCGCGACGCCCTATGTCCGCCGCCAGCGGCCCAGATACGTTACGCACCTCTCTCCACGCTTTGGCGCAGCCTCGGCAACGCATGACGGCGGGCCCGGCACCTATGCCGACGAGGGCGATATAGCCGTCCTGCCTCGCCTGGCATCGTGTAGCGCCCCTTCTGGGGGATCTTCGGTTGCCATCCCAGAGGCCTGGTCCGAGGATTGCGGGCTGGGCGTGGCGCGGATCGGCCTGGTGGCAGGCCCTCTGTCGCAGTCACTGTATGTAGTCCCATCCGCAGCGTCCCATCAATCCGGCGGCCCCGCCGCAGCTCTGCCCCAGCCCCGATTCGCGGCGTTGGATCGGTCGGGGATCGACCATAGGGAAGCCGTGGAGTCCGGTCGCGCCCCTCGTCCCCCCGGCCGAGACGTAACGACCCGGCGCTTGGATCGCTCGAGTTTGGCCGCGATGGTGGCCGCCTGATCGCCGGGGTGATGATCGTCCTACGGGTCTCCATCGCACCTTTAGGTGTTCAGGGCACGGCGATTCCTCGCTCCGTGCGTGGAGAGACGGAGGGCCGAAAGTGTCGTTGCTAGGGATGCCGTGTCGAAGGCGGAGGAACTGGAGCAGGAAGGCCGAAAGATCCGTTCGAACGGTCGTTTATCCAGGAACGGGTGCAGGCCGGGCTTGCGGCAGCACGTCGGCGGGGGCGTCCCGCAGCGATCGGTGCCCAGAAACTCGCGGCTGCAATCGCAGCGCCGGACAGCAGCGCCGCGAAGGCTACGGTCTGCCACACGTTTGGCATCAAACGCAGCGCGCTGCTCGACTCGCTGGCACGGATCGGATGGTCTCCCGCCGTGCGTCATGCTCTTTCACCCCCTGTATCCGCGGGCACGCAGCTGCGATCGTCCTCAGCAGAACCGGCACTGGCATATCCGCACCGTGCTCCGCCACCAGTCGGACCATATGCAGCCGTCCGCGCCGG
>JASHVB010000511.1 GCA_030039695.1 Acetobacteraceae bacterium | reverse complement strand
GGTCAGGGCCATGAGACGGTCTTCAAGCAGATTCTGTGCGAAAAGCTCGGTATGGATCCGAAGGAGATCCAGTTCATTGATGGCGACACCGATCGTGTTGCGTTCGGCATGGGCTCGAATGGCTCGCGTTCGATGGTAACCGGCGGTTCGGCGTTGACCCTTGCGGCCAGTAAAGTGATCAACAAAGGCAAGAAGATCGCGGCGCATCTCCTGGAGGCCGCGGAGGCGGACATCGAATATGCCGATGCCAGGTTCAGCGTCATTGGTACCGATCGAGGTCTGACCTTGAAGCAGGTGGTCACCGCAGCATTTGCGCCGGCGCGACTACCGCCGGGGTTGGAGCCGGGGCTATACGAAAACGCGACCTACGCGCCGAAGCGTGACACGTTTCCGAATGGCTGCCATGTCTGTGAAGTAGAGATCGATCCAGACACCGGCGCAGTTGAGCTCCTCTCGTATCTTGTGGTGGACGATGTCGGCACCGTGATAAATCCACTGACCCTGGCGGGACAGATTCACGGTGGCATCGCCCAGGGAGTCGGCCAGATCCTGATGGAACACGTGATCTACGAATCGGGATCGGGCCAGGTGCTGACCGCGAGTTTCATGGACTACTGCATGCCTCGTGCGGACAATCTATGTAGCGTGCGGATCGTCAGCAATCCGGTGCCAACAGCGGGGAATCCTCTGGGCGCCAAAGGTGCCGGCGAGGCCGGCACTGTCGGTGCGATGCCCGCGGTTATGATCGCGGTGATGAATGCGCTGGAGCCGGTTGGCGTGCACGAACTCGACATGCCGGCGACCAGCGACCGCATCTGGCACGCGATTCAGCGGGCGCGCGCTTAATCAGGAAGGGAGACAACCATGGCGGAATTGTCGGAGAAGACACGTCAAGCACTGATGCGCGTTGCCACGTCGACGTTGACCGGCGCGCTGAACAGACGCGGGCTGCGTAGCATGTACATGCAAGACGTGTGGCCAATAAAGGAGGGAATTCCACGCATGGTGGGACTTGCGTTCACCATGCGGTTCATCCCGTCGCGTGAGGACAAGGACGGCCCGAACGCAAAAGGCCCGCGGTCGAACATTCAACCGCAGGCGATGGAGACGTGCCCGCCGGGCTACGTACTTGTGGTAGATTCGCGCGGCGATCCGCGCGCTGCGTCCGCTGGCGATTTGTACGTTGGACGGCTCAAGGCTCGCGGGTGCGCAGGGATCGTGACGGATGGTGGGCTGCGAGATTCGGATGGAATTTTGAAGACCGGGTTGCCCGCGTATTGCCGTCGGCCGTCTTCGCCACCAAGCCCGATTGCGCACCATCCGGTCGATCTGAACCTGCCGATCGGTTGCGGTGGCGTCGCGGTGTATCCGGGGGACGTGATTGTCGGTGACGCGGACGGTGTGGTGGTGGTGCCGCCAGACATCATTGACGACGTGGCGGAAGAGGCGCTGGCAACGACGCTGTACGAGGAGTTCGCCGAGGAGGAAGTCGCCAGCGGCCGCAGCCTTACCGGCCTGTTCCCAGTCGCGGGAGAAGAAGCAAAGCGCGATTTCGAGGCGTGGAGAAAGCGGCGGGGTTAGGTTCTGTCATTACGCGGCCGAGAAGGGCCGAAGTGGTCGTCGTCGGCACTACCCATGCGGGGGATTGCTTCGACGGGGCGCGCCGGGCAAGCAACCGGCCCGCGCATCGTCGCCCCGGCAATATCCGGAGTGCAGTTGCAGGGGTCCCGGTTTCGCCCGGATGAGGCTGGTCTGCACGTGTCGTTCACTTGCTTGTCGGCCGGCGCGGCCGGTGACCAACTCGAAAAGACATTTAGTACGTCCGGAACATCCGTGCGATCTCGTCCGGGTTGCGTGTCACGGTCAGGGCCAGCATCAGCAGCACCCTTGCCTTCTGGGGATTGAGATTGTCCGCGATGAGGAATCCAGCATCGCGCAACCGCGTGCCGCGGAATGTGCGGCCGGAGCCAGCGCGTGTGCTCTGGACGACCACCACGCCATTCGCCGCAGCTTCCTTCAACGCGTCGAACTCGCCCGGTGGCGTACCGCCCGGCGCAAACCCCGCCGACACGATCCCTCGCGCGCCCGCTGCAATAAACGCGCGCACCGCGGTGCCGTCTCCGCCGGCGTAGGCATAAGCAATATCCACCCGCGGCAGGGCATCCAGCGCTCGTACATCGAACTCCGTGTCCGGTGCGTGCCGGCGTACCGGCCGCCGGTAGAACACGACCGCGTCGCCGTCCGCGTGCCCCAACACGCCGAAATCCGGCGTGCGAAACGTCTGCAGCCGCAGCGTCGCTGTCTTTGTCACTTCACGCGCAGCGTGCACTTCGTCGTTCAGCACCGCCAGCACGCCCAGACCCCGTGCCTCGGGGCTCGCGGCGACGCGGATCGCATTTACAAGATTCATCCCAGCATCGCTCGACAAGGCGCTCGACGGCCGCTGCGCGCCGACTAGCACTACCGGCATGTTCACCTTCAGCGTCAGGTTCAAGAAATACGCCGTTTCCTCCAGCGTCGCCGTCCCGTGCCCGATGACGATACCGGCTAGGTTCGCATGCTCTGACACGAGCCGATCGCACAGCAGCACGAGTTCCTTCCAATCAGAATAACTGATGGCGGTGCTGGGTATGTTGCGGTAGCGGATTGGCAGCACGTCCGCCACCATCGCGGTTTCCGGCCAGCGCGCGAGGATCCCCTCAGCATGCATCACATTGCCACTCGCACCATAGTCCTGCAGGTCCAACGGCCCACTGCCAAGTGAAGCGATCGTTCCGCCCGTGCCGATAAACACGACCTTCGGCTTGCTCATGCTACGGTCACGGCCGAAGCGCCGACCGCGTCCAGCACCGGCGGGCGCAGCGTGTGGAAATCCGTATCGCGCTGAAATGCATCCGCAACCTTCAGCACGCGTGCCTCGGCAAATGGCCGGCCGGCGATCTGCAGACCGATCGGGCAACCGTTGGGATCGAAGCCACAGTTCACACTGACAGCGGGCAGGCCGAGATAGTTGAACGGCCGCGTGTTCGCCGAGACCGCCAGGAACTTATGTTCTGTGCCCGGCGGACCTTGCTCCACATTCGTCTCTGATAGCAGGGGCAGATTCGTGCGGATGGTCGGCATCACCAGAACATCGACTTTGCCGAACACCTCGGCGGCGAACACACGCAGGATCGGCCCCCGCCGGCTCAGTGCCTCGACGTAATAGGTCGCGGGAATGGCATACGCGGGATACATGCGACCACTGATCGAACCGCCATATTCCTGTGCCGACGTCCGCATCCATTGCGCATGTATCGTGGCCGCTTCGACGCGCGAGATGATGCCGACATAGGCCGACACCGCATCCATCAGCGGCAGCGGAATGCGCTGCACGACGGCGCCACGTCCGGCCAGCACCATCAGCGCGGCCTCCATCGCATCCACCACTGGCGTATCCGCTGCATCGAGGAAATACGTCGTCGGCACGCCGACCCGCAGGCCACGCAGATCACCATCCAGCGCGGCCTCGTAATCCGGTACTGGCAGATGCGAGCTGGTCGGATCGCGCGGATCGTGTCCCGCGATTACGTTCATGATGCGCGCGCAATCCTGCGCTGTGCGGCACAGCGGTCCAACATTGTCTGCGGAGAACGATAACGGCATCGCGCCATTACGTGATACGCGTGTCTGCGTTGGCTTGATCCCCGTCACGCCACATGCAGCCGCGGGGAGCCGGATAGATCCGCCGGTATCGGATCCGAGGGCCATGTAATTGCAGCGCGCCGCCACCGTTGCACCGGAACCCGAAGAGGACCCGCCGGTGATATACGGTGGATTCCAGGGGTTGTGGCAGTCGCCGAATGTCTTGTTATGTCCCGTCGGGTTCTGTGCGAACTCGGCCATGTTCAACCCGCCAAACATATAGCCGCCGGCTTGGCCCAGCTTCTCTATCACCGTTGCGGTCACCTTCGGACGGAAATTCTGCCGCAACGCCGAGCCGCAGGTCGAGAGCTTGCCGGCCTGGTAGTACATGTCCTTGTGCGCCATCGGCACGCCGTGCAGTGGCCCCAGCCAAGCTTTCTCGCGCACCGCCTTGTCGGCTTCATTTGCCGCTTCCTCCGCACCTTCGCGATCGAGCCAAATCGTTGCGTTGATCTGCGGGTTCACCGCGTCGAGATTGGCCACCAGCGCGTGCAGCAACTCGACCGACTTGGCTTCGCCATTGCGCACCGCGTCCGCGGCCTGCACCAGCGTGAGATTGGCAAGATCGGTCATGGCCTAGGCCTCCCGCACGTCGTGCAAAGCGGCTTCGAAGCTCGACGGCTCGTCCTCGAACACCAGGGTGCCGCGCAGGGCTTCGAAGGCGCGAATCGTTTCGATCAGATCAGCCGCCATGCGCCGCGCCGGGTCATTCGGCGCCCAGATGCCGTGCCATCGCGCGATCGTTTGCTCAATTTCCGCCAGAAACGGGTCCATGCTGCACCTCCCCGCGTTGAAGGCGGCAGTATGGCAACAGAAGCGGAGACGGGTGCAATGGCTGAGATCCTCGTCATGGCCGGGTTGGTCCCGACCATCCACGACCGCACCGTTCGCACGAAGACAAGGCATGGATGGCCGGAACAGGGCCGGCCATGACGACGGGGACAATCGTGACCGCCCCACCATCGTTTCAGACCAATATCCCAGCCCGCCTCGATCGTCTCCCCTGGACCCGCTTTCACTGGCTGGTGATCACGGCACTCGGCATTGCGTGGGTACTGGACGGCTTGGAGGTCACGATCGTCGGGTCTCTGTCCGGCGCCCTGTCCGAAAGCCACACGCTGCACCTCTCGCCGCAGCAGGTCGGCGGCGCCGCCAGCGCCTATTTGATCGGCGCTGTCTCTGGCGCATTGTTCTTTGGCTGGCTCACCGATCGGCTTGGCCGCAAGAAACTCTTCAGCGTGACCGTGCTTGTCTATTTGCTGGCGACAATCGCCTGCGGCCTGTCCTGGAACTTTGCATCCTTCGCCGTGTTCCGCCTGCTGACCGGTGCAGGCATTGGCGGCGAATATGCTGCGGTGAACGCGACAATTCAGGAGTTGATCCCTGCCCGTCGGCGCGGCTTCACCGACCTCGTGGTGAACGGCAGCTTCTGGATCGGCGCCGCGATTGGCGCCGCCGGCGCGCTCGTCGTGCTGGATCCGCGCGTCGTTCCACCGGAAATTGGCTGGCGTGCCGCGTTCATCATCGGCGGCGTACTAGGCTTCATCGTGCTATTACTGCGCCGCTTTCTGCCGGAGAGCCCGCGGTGGCTGATGACACACGGGGATCCGGACGGTGCCGAGACGGTAGTGCGCGGCATCGAAGAACGCGTCGAGCGCGAAGCCGGCACCAGGCTTCCGCCTCCGCCTGAGCAATCGCTGCGTCTCCGCACCGACGTGCAGTCCTGGTTCGCGGCCGGTCTGCGCGCATTGCTGACCGAGTATCGCGGCCGTACCGTGCTCGGCACCGTGCTCATGGCTGCACAGGCGTTCTGCTACAATGCAGTGTTCTTCACCTATGCATTGATCCTGACACGCTTCTATGGGGTTCCATCAGGCCAAGTCGGCCTCTTCATGCTGCCCTTCGCCGCCGGCAATTTTCTGGGTCCGCTGTTGCTGGGCAAACTCTTCGACACGCTCGGACGTCGCACGATGATCACCGCCACCTATGCGCTGTCCGGCATCATGATGGCTATCACCGGTTGGTTGTTCTCAATCGGCGTACTGGACGCAGTACAGCAGACCGCTGCCTGGACAATCATCTTCTTCGTCGCATCAGCCGCGGCGAGCTCCGCCTATCTGACAGTCGGCGAAAGCTTCCCGCTGGAAGTTCGCGCAGTGGCGATCGCCGTCTTCTACGCGTTGGGCACCGCCGTCGGCGGTGTCGCCGCCCCTGCTCTGTTCGGCGTGCTGATCAACACGGGCTCGAGAGTATCAATCTTTTACGGCTACCTGCTCGGCGGTTTGCTGATGCTGATCGCCGGCGGCACCGAAGCCGTGCTCGGGGTGAGCGCCGAACGCCGAGCGCTCGAGGATGTGGCGCCACCTCTATCGGCGATCTGACCCACCGCGCGGGGCGCTGAGCGCAGGTGCTCCGTATCACCGGGCACCGACCCACGACCTGGCGCTCGCGCCAGGCGACATTGTTCGGCGGCCCGCCCGCACGTGGGGCACGCTCATCGGCGGGGGGTCGCAGGCAGGGGCTTGGTGCCCGGTGATCCCCGCTTTTGGCGACGAACCGGCAAGCATCGGGCGCTGTGGCAGACGTGGTCGTCGACAGCCTGGCAGGCAATCAGGCATCTACCGAGCTGAAATATATGGCGCTCCGCGGGACAGCAGCCTGCTCAGCTATCTCGCAGCTGCGGCCACGACACCGCATTCCCGGCACCGGAATCTCGCCGACACGCTGCGGGAGCCGTTGCAGACTCTGCTTCCTCGGTCTGAAGCTCAGGTCCCAATGGCCATCCTTGTGGTCGTGGTGCGGTCCCATCGGGCGAGTAGGCCAGTGAAATGTCACTGTTGGCCTCTCTTAGAGCCCCGCGTGAGACTCTCGCCTCCGTGGGCGCCCATCAGGCAATGGTCCCGGTCAGTTGCGCCAGGCTCCTGATCGGGGCGTCACACCGTCGTCCCTTGCCTTCCCCCGCCGCATCCGCCATATCCCCCGCGCCGGCTCTCCGCCGGTAATTCACACGCGGGGCGCCTTTCCCGGTCTGTCCGGGTTCCGGTGTCGCAAGACGAAGCCCCGCGGAGGCCCAACCGGACACGAGAAAGGACCCGCCCAATGGCGATGCCCGAGTTCACCCTGCGCCAGCTCCTCGAAGCCGGCGTGCATTTCGGCCACCACACCCGGCGCTGGAATCCGAGCATGGCGCCGTATCTCTACGGCGTGCGCAACCAGGTGCACATCATCGACCTGCAGCAGACCGTACCGATGCTCGACCGCGCTCTGCGCGCCATTCGCGACACCACGGCGGCCGGCGGACGCGTGCTATTGGTCGGCACTAAACGGGCCGCCGCCGAATACGTCGCCGAGGCGGCCCGCCGCTGCGGCCAGTACTACGTGAATCACCGCTGGCTGGGCGGCACGCTGACCAATTGGAAGACCATCACGGGCAGCATCAAACGACTTCGCCAGATCGAGGAACTGCTTGGCGGCGACACCGCCGGCTTGACCAAGAAAGAGGTGCTGGAGATCACCCGCGACCAGGAGAAGCTGGAACGCGCTCTCGGCGGCATCAAGGAGATGGGCGGCCTGCCCGACATCCTGTTCATTATCGATACGAACAAGGAAAAACTCGCTGTCGAGGAAGCCAACAAGCTGCACATCCCAGTCGTCGCGGTGCTGGACAGCAACTCCGATCCGACCGGCGTGACCTATCCGATCCCGGGCAATGACGACGCGATCCGCGCCATCACACTGTACTGCGACCTGGTCGCCGGCGCCGTGCTGGATGGCATCAGCGCCGAAATGGCGGCGAGCGGCGCCGACATCGGCACCGTCGAGGACCTTCCGCCCGAGACCCTGCCGGAGGTTGAAGCACCGGCAGAACGCGCGCACGCCTGAGCGAAGGGAGACCGATCATGGCCGAGATCACCGCAGCCTTGGTAAAGGAGCTGCGCGAAAAGACCGGCGCCGGCATGATGGACTGCAAGAAGGCGCTGACCGAAACCGGCGGCGACATGGAGCAATCCGTGGATTGGCTGCGCAAGAAGGGCCTCGCGGCAGCGGCCAAGCGCTCGGCGCGCGTGGCGGCCGAAGGGCTGATCGGCGTCGCCTCGATGCCGCATAAGGCGGCGATGGTCGAGGTCAATGCCGAGACCGATTTCGTCGCCCGCAACGAAACCTTCCAGGCGTTCGTTGAGGCTTTGGCGAAGCTCGCGCTGACTGTCGGAGACGACATCGAGACGCTGAAGGCCGCACCATACCCCGACGGCGCGGCGACAGTCGCCGACCACATGACCAACCTCGTCGCGACGATCGGCGAGAACATCACGCTACGCCGTGCAAAGGTGATCACGGCGCCGAGCGGCGTGGTCGGGACCTATGTGCACCAGCCGCTGCGTCCAGGCTTGGGCAAGATCGGCGTTCTGGTAGCGTTGGAAGGCACCGGCGAACTCGAGGCAATGGAATTGCTCGGCCGGCAGACGGGCATGCACGTCGCGGCGTCGCGCCCCATCTCGGTCGACATCGCGGGAGTCGATCCGGCAGCGCTGGAGCGCGAAAAAGCGATTCTGATCGACCAGGCGAAGCAGTCAGGCCGGCCCGACAACATCATCGAGAAGATGGTCGAGGGGCGCATCCGCAAATTCTATGAAGAGGTCGTGCTGCTGGAGCAGGTGTGGGTGCATGACGGCGAAAGCCGGGTAAAGGCCGTCCTGCAGAAGGCCGGCGTCAAGCCTGTGGCGTTCGAGCGTTTCCTGCTCGGCGAAGGCATCGACAGGCCGCAGGGTCCGGACTTCGCCGCCGAAGTCGCCGCGACTGCTGGGGTTTAGTGCGCCGCACACGCGGGCATTGCGCGACCGCCACTGGTCCGGGCCGGAACTAAAAGCACACCATCCTCATCCCGACGAAAGTCGAGACCGATATGGCATGAACACCGGCTCGCGCCGGGATGACGTGATGGTATTGACCGCATGCCGGTTGCTGCGGGCATGGCTCCAATCAGCCCGGCACCGGGTCGGCTGTCAGCGACCGCGCGACCCGAAGACGCGGCGCGGACCCAAACGCCGAGCGCTCGGGCACGATGCCGGGTTGCGATGTCCTCAACCCCTTCGGTGGCGCCGACCTGGCTGCGCGCCGCGTCCGCGATGACGCGCTACATGACGACCAGCGTTTCCGAACCATGCGCGCTTTGGTCTGTGCAGTGACAACTAGCCGATCGCGCCGCGCGCCGCATGCTTACCCCAGCTTGAACGCTGGCTTCCGCTTCTCCACGAATGCCGCCATGCCCTCCTTCTGGTCGGGCGTGCCGAACAGGGAGAGGAACGTGTTACGCTCGTAACGGACACCTTCGTGCAGGGTGGTCTCGAAGGCGCGGTTCACGGCCTGCTTGGCCATCGCCAGCGCCACCGGTGACATCCCGGCGAGGCGTTCGGCGATCTTCAGTGCCTCAGGAATGAGCTGATCGGCGGGAAACACCCGCGACACCAGGTTGGCGCGCTCCGCTTCTGTTGCGTCCATCATCCGCGCGGTCAGGATCATATCCATCGCCTTGGATTTGCCGACCGCGCGGGTCAGGCGCTGGGTGCCGCCGGCGCCCGGGAAAATGCCGAGATTGATCTCGGGCTGGCCGAACTTCGCCGTGTCGGCGGCAAGAATGAAATCGCACATCATTGCCAGCTCACAACCGCCACCAAGCGCGAAGCCGGCAACCGCGGCGATCACCGGCTTTTTTACCTTCAGCACGGTTTCCCAGCGCGCGCCGATGAAGTCCTCCAGCAACGCCTCCGGGTGAGTGCGGTCGCGCATCTCCTTGATGTCCGCGCCCGCGGCGAATGCCTTCTCGTTGCCGGTCAGCACAATGGCGCCGACGCCGGGGTTGGCATCGAACGCAAGGAGCTCGTCGCCGAGCTCCTGCATCAGCGCGTCGCACAGCGCGTTCAGTGCATGCGGTCGATTGAGGCGAATTAGCCCGACGCGGCCATGGGTCTCGACGAGGATGTTCTGGAAATCGGGCATCGGGCGGTACTCCCGTGAGGAATGGTCGGGTTCGATTATGCGGCACGCTGGAGTGATGGGCCACTACCGGGGGCGTGGTTTTGGGGAGCGCCGATGGGACGATGTCCGTCCGAGCTGTTCATCACGGGGTCGAAATGAGATCCGGGACGCCGGAGCGACGATGCGACATTCAACGGTTTCCGCAAAGGGGTAAGTGGTGGATTCAATAGCCGTTCATTGCATCGCCATGGTCCGGTACGATGGCCCGTACCGGGGCTGCCGTCCGTGGCTTACTTCGCCAGCACCCGCGCGAGTTCCAGCAGCTCCGTCTGCACCGGCTTTGTCCGCCCGACGATGTCGGCCAGCTTGGTGCGTGTCACCTCGTTGCGCTGCCAGCCCACCAGCACGCCGGTCTCGCCATCGCTGAGCGCCTTCACCGCGCCGACGCCGAGCCGCGTCGCCAGGATCCGGTCGAACGCGCTGGGCGGTGCACCGCGTACCACGTGCCCGAGCGTCGTCGCGCGCAGTTCGAACCCCGTCCGCTGCTGTTCACCCTCGAAATACGCGAGCACCTTCGCCGCGTTCTCCTGCACGCCCTCGGCGATGACCACAATCGCATGGGTCTTGCCACGTTCGTACGCCGCGCGCAGCCGCTGCGCGATTTCGCTGGCCGGCACTTCGAATTCCGGAATGGAAATCACTTCGGCGCCACCCCCCAGCCCGGCCATAATCGCCAGATAGCCGCAGTCGCGTCCCATCGTTTCCACTAGGAAGGCACGGTTATGCGATGAGCCTGTGGTGCGCAGATGATCGATCGCCTCGAGCGTGACGTTGATCGCGGTGTCGCAGCCGATGGTGATGTCGGTCCCAAGCAGATCGTTGTCGATCGTCGAGGCGACGCCGACGACGTGCACGCCGAGTTGGCTGAGCATGTAAGAGCCAGTCTGCGAACCGTTACCGCCGATCACCACCACGCCGTCGATGCCACGCTGCGCGAGGTTGCGCAGCGCTTTGGACCGGCCGCTTTCAGTGCGGAACTCTGGCGAGCGCGCGCTGCCCAAGAACGTGCCACCGACCTGGATGATGCCGCCCACGTCGCGGGCACTCAGCGGGCGAAATTGCCCATCGACAAGGCCCTGCCAACCCTGCTGCACGCCGTGCACCGCCACGCCCTGGTCGAGTGCGCTGCGGGTGACCGCGCGGATCGCCGCGTTCATGCCGGGGGCATCGCCGCCGCTGGTCAGGATTGCGATCTGGTTCATGGCTCGAGATCCGACAATGATGCAGCGCACAACGCAAGAACCGCGCCAATGGATCGGTGCTACAGCCGCGGCGGCCCCGAGATGATCATGCTCTGCGGGTCGTGTCGCGCAACATGCCGTGTCGCGTTGTGCGGTTGCCGCATGTCGCTTTCCTCCGGCTTGCCGGCCGTCTCGTGCGATGCGTAAATGCCGTCACGCCGCAACGATGCGTGCTAAATCGCCGCACGCAAGGGGAGAAGAGCCATGGGCCGCTTGTTCGCCAATATCTGCGAAACCGTCGGCAGGACGCCCGTCGTCAGGATCGGCAAACTGGCACCATCCGGTGTCAACCTCTATGTCAAGATCGAGGCCTTCAATCCGCTCGGGTCGGTGAAGGACCGTCTCGCTCTTGGCGTCATCGAGGACGCCGAACGCACCGGCACATTGAAGCCAGGCCAGACCGTCATCGAGGCAACGAGCGGCAACACCGGGATCGGCCTCGCCATGGTCTGCGCGCAGCGTGGCTATCCGCTTGTCGTCACCATGGCGGAGACCTTCAGCGTCGAGCGCCGCAAGCTGATGCGCTTCCTCGGCGCCAAGGTCGTGATTACGCCCGCATCCGGCCGCGCCGTTGGCATGGTCGACAAGGCGGTTGAGCTGGCCAAGGCGCATGGCTGGTTCCTCACCCGCCAGTTCGAGAACGAGGCCAACGCCGACATGCACTCCCGCACCACAGCACGCGAGATCATCGACGACTTCGCTGGCGAACGTCTCGACTATTGGGTCACCGGCTACGGCACCGGCGGCACGCTAAAAGGAGTGGCGCGTGTGCTCGCCAACGAACGGCCGGAAACCAAGATCGTCGTCTGCGAACCGGCCGATGCGGCGATGCTAACCAGCGGCACGCCACAACAGCGCAATTCGGACGGTTCGCCCGCGGCAGCGCATCCCGCGTTTAAGCCGCACCCGATGCAGGGCTGGGCGCCTGACTTCATTCCGAAGCTGCTTGGCGACGCGGTGGACAGCGGCAGAATTCATCAGATCATTCGCGTCACCGGCCCCGACGCGCTGAGATACAGCCGCGAGCTGGCCCAGAAGGAAGGCATCTTTGTCGGCATATCCTCTGGAGCGACCTTTGCCGGCGCGCTGCAGGTCTGCGCCGAGGCACCACAGGGCGCCAACGTGCTCTGCATGTTGCCCGACACCGGCGAGCGGTATCTCAGCACGCCGCTGTTTGCCGAGGTGCCCGCCGACATGAACGAAGCGGAGCTGGAAATCTCACGCTCCACGCCGAGCTTCCAGATGCCCGCCGCCGCTTGACATGACCCGTGAGGAGCTGCGCCGTCAAGGCGAAGCAACGCAGGCGCAGCTGTGCGGTGACCGCCCGGACCTGCCACCGGGCTTCGGCACGATGCTGACGGAGGCAGTGTTTGGCGGCATCTGGTCGCGCCCTGGACTTGACCTGCCTGACCGGATGATCTGCACGCTGGCGTCGCTTGCGGTATTTCCGCGCCTGCGCGCGCTGCGGCGGCTGATCGCCGCCGCGCTGGATCTCGGCGTGGCACCGGCGGCAGTCCGCGAAGTGTTGGTCCAGGCCGGGCTTTATGCCGGCTTCTCGGCTGCCGAGGAAACTCTGGAGCTGGCGACGCAAGTCTTCGCTGCGCGCGGTGTCGCAATCCCTCCTGATCCACCAGCGGATGTTTCGCTTGAGGAATTAGCTACCCGCGGGCACGCCACGATGCAGGCGCTGCACGGCGACCGCGCGCTGCAGGGCTACGCGGCACCCGACAATCCGGTGACGGGCGCTCTGTATCCTCTTGCGATCCAGTACGGCTACGGGGACATTTGGTCGCGGCCCGGATTGGGCCGCCGGGAGCGTGCACTGGTGTCGGTGGCAGCGTTCACCGCACTGCGGCTGCCCGAACAAGTGCAAAAGTTCGGCCGGTCGGCGCTCAACGTCGGGCTGACGAAGGCGCAGGTGATCGAGGCCGTGATCCAGACCGCGCCGCACAGCGGCTTCCCGCCTGCACTGAACGCGCTGGCGGCTTTGAGTGTGGCGTTTCGGTGAGAACAGGCCTGTCATTGCGGCGCCCTGAGGGCCAAACTAATCTCCTGCGAGCTCAGGCTGCTGGCGTCGGTCCCAGGTTCAGCGTGGCGGCGGTCAGCAATCTCATCCACCGGTAAGGTGAATTGGAAGGTCGCGCCGTCATCGTCGTTCACTGAGGGCCACACCTGGGCAC
>JASHVB010000055.1 GCA_030039695.1 Acetobacteraceae bacterium | reverse complement strand
GCGCGGGTGCCGCCTTCCGCAGCCGAGAGCAACAGCCCTTCGACTTCCACCAACGCGCCCTTGTCGTTTTCCGACGCACGCGCCAGCGATTCCGGCGGGAGCGCGCCCACCTTGCCGAGCTTGTAGCCGAGCGCCTGGCCGACGCGCACCGCTTCGCCGCCGAGGCGGATGCAGACGCGGCGCACCCCGTCGTGCCTGTCTCGCTCGTTGCCGCCCATGCCGGTGGCGGCGGATACGCCATTGCGCATCGCGTTGACGCAGAGCTTGGTCCAGCGCTCACCCCACAGATTGTCGGTGGCCCTGGCTTTATCCACGTCATTCATCATTGCAGCGATTTCCTCCGCACGGCGGGTTATGCGCCCGCTCGGCTCGCCGACATAGAAGCCGACCGCAGTCGCCGACTTTGCGTAGCCCCGGCGGATGTGGCCCGGCTGGTAAAGATCGACGCCCACACCGCCGCCGACGATTACGCCGAGCGTGCGGCCCCAGCCGACAACCGAGGCGACGCGCTCCTCGTTGATGCAGTTCTGCATCGAGACGGCGACGCCGTTCGGTGAGAGATACTGACGGATCATCATACTCGCCCAGATCGTGTCGTAGGACTTCACCGAGATAAAGGCGATGTCGATTGGTCGCTGCTTGGCCAGGTTTTGCACCTCGGTCAAGTGCATCGCCGGAACATGCACTGTGCGGCGCTCGGCTTCTGTCATGCCGTAGAGGTTCATGCCGTTGGCACGGATCGCTTCGACATGGGCGGGCCACGGGTCGATCAGCGTCACGTCGTGCCCGGCCTGTGCGAGGCTGGCACCGACATAGCCGCCCACGGCACCGGCACCGACAATGGCAATTCGCTTCTGCATCCTGGAGATTCCTCATCACGATCGCGGCGCGAGATTAGCGGCGTCGGGCCAAGGGGCAAGCAGCATCAACCGAACAATGTGATCGGGCGGCACCGCCGTGCGCCTGGCGTCGTGAGATGCGCTCTCTCATGCTGACATGTCGTCATATGCGAGGAGGTGTGCCCAATGACCGCCGATGAACGTTTCGCTCGGCTCGGGCTGGCTCTGCCAGCCGCACCGAAGCCCGCGGGCAATTACCTGCCCTTCCGCCTCGCCGGCAATCTGCTGTTCTTGGCCGGTGTCGGCCCGCACCGCGCGGACGGTACAGTGATCAGCGGCAAGGTCGGCGCTGAGGTTTCGATCGAGCAAGCCTACGAAGCCGCGAAACTGTGCGGGCTGAATTTGCTTGCGAACATGATGTCCGCGGTGGGGACGCTGGATCGCATCGAGACCGTGCTGAAGGTGCTCGGCATGGTCAACGCGGCGGCGGATTTCACCCGGCACCCCCAGGTGATCAACGGCTGCACAGACCTATTCGTTGAAGTGTTCGGAGAGCAGGGAAGGCCGGCGCGGTCGGCCGTAGGGATGGGCAGCCTGCCATTCAACATTTCGGTCGAAGTGGAGGCGATCGCACTGGTGCGTGGCTGACCTCGCCACGGATGGCGGGAGGGATCGCGGCGCCCAGCGATGCCGCTCAGTGTGCCTCACTCGGTCAAGCGCCTGTGTGCGACGCGCCTCGGCGCCACGCACCGCGACCTCTCCCGCGCGGCACGACCGGCGACACCCGAGAGAGGTCAGTTGCCGCTCTGATGTGCTCTTCCGATGCGTGCCGATTCCTCGTTGTGATCGGCGATCACACGTACCCCCTGATCCAGCCGCTCGATGATGTTCGCCGGTGTTCCGCCCTCCAGGAATGCGATCCCGTTGCGCAGACACGCCGCCAGAACCTTGTCACGCGCCTCCTGCATCTCCGGCGGATACGGGTCGCGGCGCAACGTCGTGTAGCCGAGTGACAGGCCCAAATCCCCAGGCCCCATCTCGGCAAATCCCAGACCGGGCACGGCGCAGATCGCATCGCAATTGGCGATGCCTTCCGGACTTTCCAGCTTCACGCCGAGCAGCAACTCACCCTCCGGGTTGAGCGGCCATGGATCGCAACGCTGCATGTAGTCCTGCTGCGAAATCCCCCAGATCAAGCTCGCGGTCGACTCCGAACCCCTGCCCCGCGTGCCGATCCCCAGCAGCACCCGTCCATCCTTCGCGGTCCCGCCACGCGTGCCGCCCGGCGCGCCCCGCATGCGGTCTCGCGCCGAGGGGACCGCCGGATCGACGCCCTGCAGATGATGCGGGTAGCGGCACGCCTCAACGAAGGCCCGCACCGCATCGACGGTTTCCGCCTGACACAGCAGGATACCGTGCACACCGCGGCCAAGAATCTGCCGGAACTGCCACGCCGCATAGCGAACATGCGCCTCATCGATGCCGTTCACTGGCGCCTCGACGATCACACTCGGCGCGCGATGCCCGGACGCCGCCGTGGCCCCGTCGACCAGGCCGCGCATGTATTCGGCGAGACCGGTCATGTCGAAGCAGCCATGCTCCATACCCACGTTGATATAATCAGCCCAGGTGTCCGCGTCTTTCTTGCCTTGGGCATAGGTCAGCACATGGCCGCTGTGCGGGCCAACGTAGTAGATCGCCTTGTCTTGCGACAGCATTTCGATCGCGCGGTTGATGCGGGCGGACATGTGGACTCCCCTGCGGCCGGTCCTGCGCTGATTGTGCGCCGCGCCACGCAGTGCGCGTCAAGGGTGCAGGGTTTGACAAGCTGAAGGCGCGAACCACACGGTTCGGCTATCGCTCAGAGAAGGGAACCGTCATGACGCCGGCCGACTACGCACCCGTCGATGTTCTGGTGATCGGCGCCGGCAATGCCGCCGCCAACGCGGCGCTCGCCGCACATGAAGCCGGGGCGCGCGTCGCGATGCTGGAAACCGCGCCGCAGGAATCCCGCGGCGGCAACTCGGCGTTCACCGGCGGGGCATTCCGATTCGTGTATTCCGGTGTTGACGACTTGATCGCGCTGGCGCCGGACATCAAGGACCTTGATCTGGCAAGCATCGATTTCGGCACCTACACCGAAGGTCAGTATTTCGACGACATGGGACGGCTGACGGAATATCGCTGCGATCCCGAGCTGACGGAGGTGCTGATCTCCAACAGCTACGACTCGGCAAAATGGCTGCGTGCGCACGGCGTGCGGTTCCAGCCGGCGCTGGGGCGACAGGCGTTCCGTGTCGGCGGCAAGTTCAAGTTCTGGGGTGGGCTCGCGTGCCACATCCTGGGCGGCGGCGCGCAGTTGGTGCCGACTTTGCATGCGGCGCTGGAAAGGGCGCACGTGCCGGTGCTGTACGAAACCACTGCCTATGCGTTGCTGCATGACGACGCCCGCATTCAGGGCGTGCGTGCGCGGTACCGCGGCCGCGGTTTCGATCTGCGCGCGAAAGCTGTTGTCCTTGCCTGCGGCGGATTCGAATCGAATGCGGAGATGCGGGCGCGCTATCTCGGCCCGAATTGGGACCTGGCGAAGGTGCGTGGCACGCGCTTTAACCAGGGCTACGGCCATCGCATGGCCATGGACATAGGCGCCGCCGCCGCCGGCCACTGGTCCGGCGCACACGCTGTGCAGTGGGACATGAACGCACCGCCGTTTGGCGACCTGACGATCGGAGATCGTTTTCAGAAACACAATTACCCGTTCGGCGTGCTGGTGAACGCGCGTGGCGAACGCTTCCTCGATGAAGGTGCCGATTTCCACAGCTACACCTATGCCAAATATGGGCATGAGGTAATGAAGCAGCCCGGCTTGTTCGCCTGGCAGATCTTCGATTCGAAGATCAACAACCTGCTCCGCGACGAGTACCGCATCGCCCGCATCACCAAGGAAACAGCCGATACGCTGGAGGAGCTCGCGCCGAAGCTCACTGGCGTCGATACGCCGGGCGTGTTGGCGACGCTGCGCGGCTACAATGCCGCAGTACGGCCAGACGTGGCGTTCAATCCGAACATCCATGATGGGCTCCGCACGGTCGGCTTGCAGATCGACAAGACCAACTGGGCGCAGAGGCTGGATACGCCGCCTTACCACGCCTATGGCGTGACCGCGGGCGTGACCTTCACGTTCGGTGGCCTGAAGGTGACAACGTCAGCGCAGGTCGAGGACACATCCGGTTCGCCGATCGCGGGACTGTTCGCAGCAGGAGAGATCGTCGGCGGGCTGTACTACCATAATTACGGCAGCGGCACCGGACTGGTCGCCGGCGTCACATTCGGACGCATCGCCGGCGCGGGTGCGGCCGCTTTCACGCGCGGATAAACGATGCCGGGGCGATCACCGGTCCGGCCTTGCCTCGATTATCTCTGATACGAGACGGAACACTTTCGACAGCCCCACCCCACGCTGAGTACCCTGGACGTACTGCGTTCGCGCGAGATGCACGATGACCAAGTCGTACGAGGGGACGACGAACACGACCTGACCGCCGTTGCCCTCCGCCCAATAGCTGCCCGGTGGTGCACCCGCTGTGGCGAACGCCTCACCTTTGGGCGCCGTCCACCACAGATAGCTATAGCCTGCACCGCCCCGCGCCGTTGAGTATGATGTGGTGCTCTCGCGCACCCAGGATACGGGGATGACCTGCTGGTCTTTCCAACGGCCGAGATGCAAATACAAAAGGCCGAATCGAGCCAGATCGCGTGCCGAGGCGAAGAACAGATAGGCAGGATATATCGAGTTCGCGCCGCCGGAGTACCGGCATTTCGCCGGATCGAAATCCTGCATGCCAATTGGCCGGGCAATCTGGCGATCGAACGCGGTGAAGATCGGCATGCCGACAGCATGCTCATAGATCGCGCCCAGCGCATTGAAGTCCCAGTTGTTGTAATACCAGTACGTGCC
>JASHVB010000510.1 GCA_030039695.1 Acetobacteraceae bacterium | reverse complement strand
CCGCTGTCTTGGAGCCGCGTGCGCCTTTCACCGGAAAGGTACGGTTTCACGCGGCGGGCAAACGGTGAGGCAAAGCGCACCGAGGGCCGTCAAGTCTCATATGAGCGTGTTCGGCGTTGGGTCCCGACAACGCGCCCTTGCAATCCCGGCATTGATGCGCTCGTGAATGTTCCAGATGAAGCGCGAGACATGCTCCGGCGAGGCATCGAGGACGCCGGGGATCTCGCCGCCGCTCGAAAAATGCTCCTCCTCTGCCCGCTATACGACGACGGGGACCGCGTGTCGGCGTCGAGCGCCCATCGGGTTCGTCAGCCTGATTCTCATGATCTTCCAGTGTCCCTCCGGCGAAGGCGTCGGAAAAATCCGGGGCGCCACTGGCGGCGTTGCAGCGTCACCGATCGCCACCAAAGCAGCCGCGCGATCCTGGATAGCGCGCGGTATCGAATTGGGAGCAATATCTCGAGACTTCATGGACTGAGCGGGACGATGACAGAGAGCGACCGGCCAGGCCCGCCTGCGCGGGTGGAGGTGACAGCGGCATTCCTGGCGGAGAACCGGGCGAAGCAGCGTGCCTATGTGGAGCGCCGCCGGCTCTGGACCGAGCCGTTGCAGCCCTTGAGACCACGCGCGCAAGCCGCAGCCGCCTCGCGTGGGCGCGGCAAGATCAACGATCCGCGGCAGCGCAAGCTCGATTTGTGACTGCGGCACCGTTACTTGCCGAGGTGAAATAGGTATCCATCGCGGATGGATATCAGTGCTGTTCGGCCAGGCCTTCGCCGCGCGTGACACAGTTCGCCACTCTGGCCGCCAATATCTGCGCGGCTCAGTCCATGCCAACTCGGCCGAGGGCTTCAACCATCGTGTTCGCCGCACCGTCGCCGGCGTCTTCACATCAGCTCTCGCCATGCCGACCTGTATTTCAGTGAGGTCGGCCTTCGCTGGTCGCAGCGTGTGGCGTCCGCGGGTGTTGACGAACTGCCCCGGCCACAGCCGGTCGTTTGGATTATCGAACGTAGCTTTCAGCGAGATGGTACCCGTTGCCGTGCTGATCGTGTTGTTAGGCGTCAGGAGCGTGCCGGTGCCCAGTATCTTGCTGGAATCCTGGCTATTCGCCGCCTCGACCGGCACCTTGCCTTGCGCCATCGCCGTTTGGATCTGCTCCAACTCGGACTCCGGCAGGGTAAAGACCACAGCGATCGGCTTGTCCTGGGTAATGGAGACGATGCCGGTCTGGCCGCCGACTTCGATCAGGTTGCCGATATCGGTTTGATAGAATCCAACGCGGCCGCTGATGGGTGCTCGGATCGTGCAGTTGTTCAGGTTGAACTGGGCCGTCTCGATCGCCGCATTGTCCAGTTGCACGGCCGCGGCGAGCTTGTTCACGCTCGCCTGCTGGTCATCCACCTGCTGGACTGGCGCGAAGCTGCGTTTGGCAAGATTCTGATAGCGAAGCAGGTCGAGCCGCGCGCTTTGCAGTTGCGCGGCGTCCTCGGTGCGCTGCGCCACCGCCTGATCGACCGCGGCCCGGTACGGCGTCGGGTCGATCTCGGCGATGAGACCACCTTGTTTGACCTCCTGGCCCTCATGCACCGGCAGGGCGATCAGGATGCCGTTCACCTGCGCCTTGATCTCGTCGATATTGTAAGCCTGGACGGTGCCAAGGCCGTCGAGATAGATAGGCACATCCGTTATGCCTGTCTTCGCGGTTGTGACGGGCACGTGCGCCTGCGGAGCCACCCCAGCGGCCTGCGCCGTCCCCGCGCCATGCAGTGCGTGCCATCCGGCAAAGACGCCCGTCGCCAACACCGCGCCGACAAGTCCGATCTGCCGCCATTTCATGGTTATCGCCCGGTGAAACCGGTCCCTGCCGGTTGGTTTATCCCGGCGCGTGGAGCGCCGGTGCGGGCCGATAGATAGACACAGCATCCGGGAGATTTCGCATACCGATTTGTCGTAATCGATTTCGTGAAGTAGATCACGGCCCGCTCATTCATTCGTTATCTGTTGATCATGTGGATCGAGCGCACGACACCTGGTGACGCGCGCCTGGATCGAAATGCTGCGCGCTACCAATGCCCGCTGCGAAGATAGGCACGTTCTCGCGCTTGGACTGGGTCGTCGTTACCGGAATTACCGACGCCGCCACCTGTTGTTCGTTTCGTGACGGCTGTACTTGTGATGTTCCGCCCAAACGAAACCCGACTACGAGACTGGTACTGAGACTTAGTCTAATAGTGCGCGCAACCACGCGGCCCTCCACCTTGGTCACCGCTTCGTAACGCGCGCCCTGTTGCTGTTGCTCAGCCAATCACATCCGTCCGGATGCCCGTCAGAGCTGATCTTACGCATCGTGTAAGCTAGCTACGCGGTGCCATTGATGGAGTGCAGGCCCGACGGCCCCCTAAATTCGCATTTAGTGGCCTAAATTCTCGTTCATGCGGATCGTCAAATTGCCGACTGCAGCAACAAAGCAGGACGCCACGCCGCGTCGGTGCGGCGGTAGGCTACAATGTCAGGTTGCCGCTCTGGCGGGCGTGGAACCCAGTTGGGGTAGCGTTCCGGATTCGCTACTCCGTCGCCCTGTCGATCTGGGGATTGGGGAATAAGTGACCGATGGCGGCGGCGAGTTGAACTGTCTGGGTGGAAGTCGTTCGTCGACATGTCATCTTGAACCTTAACCACGAGTAGCACGGTTGCTCTTCCTCACAAGTCCTTACAAGGGCACCGCTTGTGTGGGTAATTCGTGCCCGCCATCTGGTGACCGCCCTGAGGCTGTTGCTGCTGGGCGATAGCGGGCTGCATTTGCTTGGAACAATGCGAAAGGTGAGCTATGCCGAGCTTCCATTGCCGCTTTATGAGTGAGAGCAGTCAGGTCGTCTTTGACACAGATATTGACGCTAAAGATCTAGATGCGGCTAAGCATGCTGCTTTCAACGTTCTATGCGCGGAACCTGTGCAGCGCCTGTCTCTTGTACATGGCCTAGAAATCTGGCAGGGCAATCACCGACTGTATCCTATATCTGATCTTCCCGCACCGTAGTTTCCCACCACAGTTCTCCAGACAGCAGGGTAGTCGGCAGCATGATTGGCGAGAGGACGTTAGTCTAAATATGCGATGGTGCGTGCCGGCGTTACTCGTGAATTGGGCGTCGCCCCGGCCATCTCTCAGCTCCCCCCGCGTCGGACGGCCTGTGCTGGCCTCGCGGTGGCATCGACACCGCAAAGACTCGCGATCAAAGCCTTCGACAGATTACTGTCGTCCGCTTCGTGATCAGCCGTCCATTCTACTGATGGTACGCTGGGCCATTTTCATAGTGGGGTTATTGGCGATTGGGCTACTAGCGGGATGTGGCATGTCACCCCAATCGCTGGGTATCACCGGGCCTGGCAATCAACCGCAGCCGCCAGCGCACCGGCACGGTACTGCGCATAACCCGCCATTCCCCACTGGCGGCACCAATTCGCAGGGGAGCTGATCCCATAGGCACTAAAATAACGCTCGACCCGACGTGACTCGGCTTGATTCTAGGGGCAGATGCAAAACGCAGCGTCTGTCCCGACGGACCCGTTCGGCGAGCTGTTGGAGCGGCTGCCGGTCGGCCTCGACCTCGATCGTCTGGCATTGGAGACCAAGGCAATTCAGCGCCGACGCAAAATCGGCGACGGGGCGAGCCTGTTGCGGCTTGCCCTGGCGCGTGGGCCGGGCGGGTTCTCGTTGCGTCAGACCGCGGGCTGGGTGTCGCTGCTGGAGATCGCCGAACTCAGCAATCCCGGTGTGCATGACCGGTTGAAGCAAGCGGTGGCATTCCTCGCCGCCATTGTCGCCCAACTGCTGGCGGTGACAGCACCCGGCGCCAGGTTGCGCTGGCCCGGCCGTATGCTGCGTCTCGCGGACGGCAGTTGTGGCCAGAACGAACGAAATGGCCTCACGGTACGCACAAGCCTACGTATGACGAACGCTGCCCGAACAGACCAAGAATTCGGAACCTCGGATTGCTATGTTGTTCCGGGTCCGGCACGGCTCCGGTCGTCAGGGCGCGAAGACAGCCACCTGCTGATATTGCGAAGGATTCAGACTCTCCAAACGTTACACTTACCGCTTATGCGTACCAGGAGCCCTTTCCGTTACTTCTGGCCGGCTGGGGCAAGGGCGCGCATAGCGCGAGGCCGAAGGCCGGCCCCTTGCGGCGGCCGTGCCA
>JASHVB010000509.1 GCA_030039695.1 Acetobacteraceae bacterium | reverse complement strand
GAGCGCCAGCTCCGCGCCGCCTACGCCAAGCTCACCCCGTGGCAGAAAACCCAGGTTGCCCGCCACCCGGAACGGCCACATGCCGGCGACTATATCGCCGGGCTGATCAGCGACTTCACCCCGCTCGCCGGTGACCGCGCCTTCGCCGACGATGCCGCCGTTCTGGGCGGTCTCGGACGATTCCTCGGTCGCTCTGTGATGGTGATGGGCACCGAGAAGGGCGCCGATACCGATACCCGTGTGGCCCACAATTTCGGCATGGCGCGACCCGAGGGTTACCGCAAGGCCCGTCGCCTGGTCGAGCTGGCCGGCCGGTTCGGGCTGCCGGTCCTTAGTTTCGTCGATACCGCCGGTGCCTTTCCTGGTATCGAAGCCGAAGCGCGCGGCCAGGCCGAGGCGATCGCACGTTCGATCGAGGCCTGCCTGCAAGCGCCTGTGCCTCTGATTGCCGCGATCATTGGTGAGGGCGGCTCTGGCGGTGCGATTGCCCTGGCCGCCAGTGACCGTGTGTTGATGCTGGAACACGCGATCTATTCGGTGATCTCGCCGGAAGGCTGCGCATCAATCCTGTGGCGTGACGCGGCCCAGGCACCGGCCGCCGCCGAGGCGCTGCGGCTCACGGCCGACGATTTACAGCGCCTGCGCCTGGTGGACCGCGTGGTGGCGGAGCCGCTGGGTGGAGCACACCGCGACCCGCGGGCGACAATTCGCGCCGTAGGAGAAGCGATGGCGGAGCTGCTCACGCCCCTTCTCCCGCTGGACGGCCCGACACGGAAAGCCCGGCGGCGGGAGAAGTTTCTCGAACTCGGAGGCGACGGCTTCGTCTGAAACGCCTGCACGCCTCCTCGCCAGTGGCGCGAGTGCGGCGCCGCTGCGGTGGTGTGCGGCGGCGGACGCGGGAGACGAACATCACATGCACCGCGCGGTCGGTGGTTGGAGCGACACGACGGGGCAGGCCGAAGCCGCGGGGCGCCACGGTCACATAAACGACACCGGATCGATGTCGACCTCGATCCGCCCGCCCCGCGAGACCGGCACCTTACCCAGCCAATCGCGCAGGATCGGCTGGACGGCGATGTCGCGCCGGGTCTTCAGCAGAAGCCGCCGCCGGTGCCGACCGCGCAGGATCGCCAGCGGCGCTGGCGCGGGGCCCAGCACGGCGACACCATCTTCACGCGGCGCGGCTCGCCCGAGATCGCGCGCCAACGTGTCTGCGGCCGCCGCCGAATCGGCACTGACGATCAGCGCGGCGAGCCGCCCGTAGGGCGGCCAATGGCCGGGTCGCCGCTGCGCCGCCTCGCTTGCCATGAACTCTGCCAGATCGCCGGAGACCAGCGCCTGCATCACCGGGTGTTCCGGGGAGAACGTTTGCAGCAGCACACGTCCGGGCGCCTCGGCGCGGCCGGCTCGCCCGGCTACCTGATGCAGCAGCTGCACGGTACGTTCCGCTGCGCGCAGATCGCCACCGGCCAGGCCGAGGTCCGCATCGACGATGCCGACCAGAGTCAGGTGCGGAAAATGCCAGCCCTTGGCGACGATCTGCGTGCCAATAATCAGATCGACTTCGCGGGCGGCAATCGCGCGCGACGCCTCCGCCGCCGCGTGCGGGCCGGGGATCGTATCGCTCGCCATCACCAGCCGGCGGGCTTGCGGGAACAACGCCGCGGATTCTTCGGTGATGCGCTCGACGCCGGGACCAACGGGGGTCAGCGAGTTGGCGGCGCCGCAAGCGGGGCATTCCCGCGGGATCGGGATGGCATGCCCACAATGATGGCATTGCAGCTCATGGCGGGTGCGATGCTCCACCAGCCAAGCGGTGCAGTTCGGACACTGCATACGCAGCCCGCAGCGACGACACAGGGTCAATGGCGCATAGCCCCGCCGGTTCAGGAACAACATCACTTGCTCCTGCCGCGCCAGCGTCTCACAGACGGCGTCAATCAGCGGCGGGGACAGAAAATGGCCGCGTGCCGGCGGCGCCGAGCGCAGAT
Source organism: Acetobacteraceae bacterium (assembly GCA_030039695.1). The sequence goes on along the minus strand of JASHVB010000509.1, from coordinate 2,028 downwards.
CGATCGCCGCGACCCGGGGCAGTACCGCGCGGCCATGCCGAGTCGGGAGGGTGACGCGGGCGTAGCGGCCGGCCTCGACGTTCGCCACGGTTTCCAGGCTCGGCGTGGCCGACACCAGTACTGCCGGCGCCGCGCAGAACCGGGCTCGCACCACCGCCATGTCGCGCGCGTGATAGACGACGCCTTCCTCCTGCTTGAACGCGGTCTCATGCTCTTCGTCGACCACGACGAGCCCAAGATCGGGGAACGGCAGGAACAGAGCGGAACGAGCGCCGACCACGACCGGCGCCTCACCCTGAGCCACCGCGCGCCAAGTGATGCGTCGCACCCGTGCGGTCAGGTCGGAGTGCCATACCGCAGGCGCCACGCCGAAGCGGCACGCAAATCGCTCCAGCCACTGTGAGGAGAGCGCAATCTCCGGCAGCAGTACGAGGGCCTGCCGCCTCTGCCGCAGCGCCTCGGCAACCGCTTCCAAATAAACCTCGGTCTTGCCCGAACCGGTCACGCCATCGAGGAGAGTGACGGAAAACGCCCGGCCGGCCACCGCTTGCTGCAACGCGGCGGCCGCGGTCTGCTGATCCGCCGACAACACCCGGCCGGGCCACTCTGGGTCTGGCGTCGCAAACGGGGATCCCGCCGCCATCAGCGCCGGCACCAGCAGGCCACTATCGGCCATGCCGCGAATCGCCCTGGCGTCGACCCCGGCGGCTCGCGCGAGTTCGGCCGTGCCGTGCGGCTCTCCATCGGTCAGCACGTCCAGCACCCGCCGCCGCCCCGCGTTCAGCCGAGCATTATCTGGCAGAGGTTCGGCTGGACGCCAGCCAGTTGCTGGCGCGCGCGGCGCGGGCACGATGCGTAGCGCCATCGCCATCACCTCACCGAGTGGTGCGAGCGTGTAGGAGGCCATCCATTCGATGAAATGGCGCAGCTCTGGCCGCATTGGCGGCGTATCGAGCTTCCCGATCAGCGGTTTGAGCCGGCGGTCGGGCACCGCATCGTCAGGCGCGGCATCCCAGACGACGCCCACCTCCTCGCGCGCGTTCAGCGGGGCGAGCACCACGTCGCCGGGTTGTGCGTCGAATTCCGCCGGCACGCGGTAATCAAACGGTCCGGGCAGCGGGTAAGGCAGGAGCACGGGCACACGCCTCACGACACCGCTGCTTCGCTTTGGATAGGACCCGTCCATCCTATATGATCGGTGCATCCCACGCCTCGGCCACCCCTAGCGGCAAAACGGAGTGATGGCATGAAGTTCTTTGTCGATACCGCCGACACGGCGGAAATCCGACCACTGGCAGCCAGCGGATTGCTCGACGGCGTCACCACCAACCCGTCCCTCGTCGCCAAAACCGGCAGAAAATTCCTCGACGTCCTGGCCGATATTTGCGCCATCGTGCCTGGCCCCGTCAGCGCCGAGGTCGCGGCAACTGACTACGATGGGATGCTGGCCGAGGCGCGCGTGCTTCGCCAGGTGGCAAAAAACGTCACCATCAAGGTCCCGCTCACGCCGGACGGGCTGCGCGCCTGCCGTCATCTGCGCGACGAAGGCACCATGGTCAACGTCACGCTGTGCTTTTCCGCGGCTCAGGCGATCCTGGCAGCCAAGGCTGGCGCGTCCTTCGTCAGTCCGTTCGTCGGGCGCGTGGACGACATCGGCGAGCATGGCATGGGCCTGATTGCCGACATCGTGCAGATCTACCGCAATTATCCTGCCTTCACGACCGAGGTACTGGTCGCCTCTGTGCGCAACCCGACGCATGTGGTGGAGGCCGGCAAAATCGGCGCCCATGTTGCAACCGTACCGCCGGCAATCCTGCGGTCCCTGTTCAACCACCCGCTGACCGACAAGGGCCTGGCCGCATTCCTCGCGGACTGGGCGAAGACCGGCCAGAAGATCGCCTGACTGGGCTGGATGAACCTGCCTTCGCCGCAACCGGACGAGACCGACGCCGCGCTAGTCGCGGCGTTCCTGCGCGCCAATCCGCAATGGTTGGCGGAGCACCCCGAGCTCTATCGCGTGCTGACGCC
>JASHVB010000508.1 GCA_030039695.1 Acetobacteraceae bacterium | reverse complement strand
GCCAAGCCTGAGATCCGTGGTGTTCGCGACGGCGGCAGCCTCCTGCCGGAACGCGTCCATGCCGCCGTCACGCGCGGCATCTGCAGCCACCCCTAGCCCCAGTGCCGCAACAACGCTTCCTGGCCGAAACGCGCCGCCGGATCGTCTGAGAGCGGGACGACGCAGCGTGATGTCGATCGTTTCATGCGAAGTGTGATCCTGCGCACGTCCGGGATGATGGCGGCACGCCCGGCCAAGGGGCGCGCTTGCAGAGCGGCGAATACAGGATGAGAAGTGTGATCCTGGTTTCGACGCACGAGCGTGAGGTGCCGCCTTGCGCTGCTCTCGTCGCCCGACGAGCAATGAATCGCTGCATAGCGGAGGACGGAGCACGCCCGCCAATGTGTGACATGCCGTCGCGACGACAAATCAGGCCAGTTGGACTAATCTGGCTGCACGCGTCGATCAGGTTAATGGCTCGTGCGGCGAATTCGGCGCCGTATACGACCATCGATTGCACATCGAGGCAGGCATGACCGGCGGTTCAGCAAAGAACGACAGTAACGCTCGAACCACCCCGGATCGGGTGTTCGCTGACGCATTCAGGGTCGCGCGGACCGGCTACTCCGACGTCGCATGGGAGGCATTGACGCCGCGTGAGAAGACCCAGGCCATCTACCGCGAGATGCGGCGGCTGGACGGGAACAGGCTCGCACAGACGCTGCGGAGCGCGACGACGAGCGGTTCGCGCACCGCAGGATCGTCACGGCAGACCACCCGCGGCTGAACAGCGTCATCCACAAGCGGGTGGGCGCAAACGCGCGCCATACCGTTTCGTCAGGTGCAATTCCTGACAGACCATGCCATAGTGCGGCATGGCCATTCCACACTTCCAACTAATCCGGCTACCCAAAGGTTCGTTTAGCGTCGACATGACCACCCCGGACGGGCGCCGCAAGACCGTACCCGGCTTCTCGACCGAGCATGAAGCCGCTGCGTGGATCGTGCAGATGGAGCGCGCGTTGCAGGAGAACGATCCGCGCTTCCGCCCGCCGCCACGCGACAAGGGACGCCACTGACCGCCGGTGGGCACCAAAGCGGGCTGTTGCGTGTTGTATCACGCTTAACAGCCCTGCGGCCACCGAGAGCACCAGGGGCCTGCGCCTCGTCGCGCCCGCATGCCCCACGAACGCAGCACAGGCTGCGAGAGCCCGCTTAGCTCGCGTCCGCTTCGGTCTTCGCCGCGCTGATTTCTGAGCGGAACAATTCCGGCCAGCGGCGACGGACGATCGGGCCGTCCGCAGCGTAGGCAAGGCAGGAGTCCACGATCGAGCCGACCCCGCCCAGCATCTTCTGTGCGATCCGCCTGTCGAGCTTGTCGGTCCCGCGGATGTCGGCCTCGCCGCGCGCCTTTGCCTCGCGCCAGGCCTTGTGCGGATTGATCGTCTGGAATGCAGTGGTCGCGATCTGCTGCAGCAGCTCCCGCAGATGCGTGCAGCCGGCGGTGCCGCCGACCACGTGTGACGCTTCGCGCAGGAATCCCGCCTTGATCCGCAGCCCGGCAAGGCGCGCAAAATTCGGCGCCGCCTGCGGGCAGACCGCGTAGGGCGCGCTATCCGTCGCGGCTTCCGATGCGACGATCTGCATTGACTCATCCACGGTCAGCCGCAACCACATGTGGTGCAGCTTCTCTCCCGGCTCGACAAAGCCGCGGTCATGGTTGGAGAAGCCGTAGCTTTTGGCATCGCCGAGCTGCGCTTCGATGTCGTACAGCCCATCCGCGCGGCGATAGCCGCGGATTTCGATGTCGCGGGAGTGCAGCAATTCGCGCGCCGCGGGCTCGCTCAGCGGCATCGGGGGGACCTCTCTGTGTTGCAGTGCAGCACGGCGGATATGGCACGTGGCCCGCGAGGCTGCAACCGCTTCAGAACAAGCGGTCCTTCCCGGTGAATGGCACGATAATGTCGGTTGGATCCGCGAGGTTGAGCTGCGCCCTCGCGCGCTCATCCAGCGCGTCGAGATCGAGATGGCTGGATTGCAGGCTGTAGACCCGGCGCGCCCAATCGTCATGCTCTTTCTGCGCAATGGCCTGGTCGGCCAGCGCCTGGTTGAACAACGCCTCGCGCTTCGAATAGGCCAACAGACCGTGCTGGCCCTGTGTGGCGCTCCAGCCGAAGAAGGCGGTGATCGCCAGGAAGACCATCGGGGCAATCCACGCCTTGATCACATTGGCCATCGGGCGTTCTCCGAATCAACCGCGGCATTATAGGCGAATCTCGCCGGGGCGTGAACAATCAGGCCCACCAATCACCCAGGCTGCCACGAAGCCTGGCCAGGTTTGCGTGGCCGTCGGGACTGGCCCGCCGCAAGGGTTGTCATTGCGCGCACACGCTTCGTGCGCGTCGCGAGTCTCGGGGCCGTGGACAACACTGAGCAGCGTTCTTATCCGACTTCACTCCAGGCGTTCGGGGCGAACACGATCAGCAATCATGTGCCGTCGTGGTGCGACAATACTTGCAGCGTGAGGCTGGGCTGGTTTGGTCCGCGCAACGGATCCGATCGCTCATCCCATGGGAGCGCTGCTTGCCGCCGAGCTGGCAGGTTCAGCCAACAATTCGCGGAACCAGAGCGGATACAGGATCGAGGCCGATTGAGGGCTGTTCGGCAAGAGCTAATCGCGGGCGTGAACCTGAAGATCGGCGCGGGGCAAATGTGCTTTGCCGACGACGCCGAACGAGGACGGGCGCGGGCCGGATGCCTCGGACAACACTGTGCCCCCGTTATACTGGCGGATGATCTTCTGAGCCTCCCCCTCCCGCCCTCGGATCGAGCCCGCTAAGAACAAGCCCATGTCCGACGACCCACCAAACCCCGCGCTGCTGCCCGCCGGCCTGCGCGATCTGCTGCCGCCCGACGCTGAGACGGAAGCGACGGCGGTGGAGGCGATCATGGACGTGTTTGCCTCGTACGGTTACCAGCGGGTCAAGCCGCCGCTGCTCGAGTTTGAGACCAGCCTGCTGTCCGGCTCCGGCGCCGCGGTGGCGGAACAGACCTTCCGTTTGATGGACCCCGACAGCCAGCGCATGATGGGGTTGCGCGCCGATACCACGCCGCAGGTAGCACGCATTGCCACCACACGCTTAGCCGGCGCGGCGCGCCCACTGCGACTGTCCTACGCCGGACAGTGCCTGCGGGTGCGCGGCACGCAGCTCGCACCGGACCGGCAGGTGGCGCAGGCGGGGATCGAACTGATCGGCTGTGACCTGCCGGCGGCGGACGCGGAGATCGTGTTGGTCGGCGCCGAAGCGCTCGCAGCCGTCGGCCTGACCCGGGTCAGTTTCGATTTGACGCTGCCTATGCTGGTGCCGGGGTTGCTGGACGACGCCGGAATCGACGGCGCCGCGCGCACCGCCGTGGCGCGCGCGCTGGACCGCAAGGACGCGGCGGCGGTGAATCGACACGGCGGACCTCTGGCGGAGTTGCTCGGCGAGCTGCTCCTGGCGGCGGGACCGGCAGACCGGGCGCTGGCCGCGCTGGGCGCTGCGAAACTGCCGCCCGCCGGTGCGGCGCTGGCCGAGCGGCTGGCGGAGGCAGTAGCGGCGATTCGTGCCCGCGCGCCGGCGCTGCGGTTGACCGTCGATCCAGTGGAGTTCCGCGGGTATCGGTACGAGACCGGGGTTTCCGTCACGATCTATGCGCCGGGCCGGCACGAGGAGTTGGGCTGGGGCGGGCGCTATGTCTGTGGCGAGACGGAACCCGCGACCGGGCTCACGCTCTATCCTGATGCGCTGTTGCGCGCGGCGCCGAAGCGGGCGGCAAAGCCCCGTGTGTTCGTTCCGGAGGGCGCCGATCCGACGCAGGTGGCGGCGTTGCGGGCGAGCGGATTTGCCACGGTTACCGGGTTGGGCGAGGCGGCGGATCCAGTCGCGGAGGCGCGGCGGCTGGCATGTGCGTTCGTGCTGCAGAACGGAGAGGCGGTCGCGCTGGCGTCATGACAACGCGCGGGCATGCGCCGAGCGTCGAAGCAGCCTTGGTCGCGCGCGCAGAAGTGGCGGCCTGCCTGCGGCACCGCACCGTGCTTGCCAGGAAAAGCGATGCGTGCGCAGGGGTTCGGCCGCGCGGCCGACGCGGCAATGGTGTAAGCTGCCGCCTTTCGCGTGGTTGGAGAACCGGATGCCGAACGTCACCGTGATCGGCGCCCAGTGGGGCGACGAGGGCAAGGGCAAGGTTGTGGACTGGCTCGCCAGCCGCGCCGATATCGTCGTGCGCTTTCAGGGCGGCCATAACGCCGGCCACACCCTGGTCGTCGGCAACGAGACCTACAAGCTCTCCTTGCTCCCCTCCGGCCTGGTGCGCGGCAAGCTCGGTATCATCGGCAACGGCGTCGTCATCGACCCCGAGGCGCTGCTCGCCGAAATAGACAAGGTCCGCACCCAGGGTCTGACCGTTACGCCGCACACGCTGCGCATCGCCGAGAACGCCATCCTGATCCTGCCGCTGCATCCGGCAATCGACCGCGCCCGCGAGGCAGCCCGCGGTGAGCGCCAAATCGGTACCACCGGCCGCGGCATTGGGCCGGCCTACGAGGACAAGGTGGCCCGCCGCGCGATTCGCGTTGCCGATCTCGCCGAGCCGGGGACGGTCGCCGCCAAACTCGACGAGCTGCTACTGCACCACAACACGCTGCTGGCCGGCCTCGGCGCCCCAACGTTCGAGAAGCAGGACCTGCTGGACAGGCTGACGGGACTGGCGCCACGCATACTCCCCTATGCCGAGCCGGTCTGGGAGCGCCTCGACGAAGCCCGCCGCGCCGGCCGCCGCATTCTGTTTGAGGGCGCCCAGGCGGTGATGCTGGATGTGGACCACGGCACCTATCCCTATGTCACCTCGTCCAACACCGTCGCGGCCACCGCCGCATCCGGGGCAGGTCTGGCGCCGGCCGCTGTCGGCTTCGTGCTCGGGATTGCGAAATCGTATTCCACGCGCGTCGGCTCCGGCCCTTTCCCCACAGAGCTGACCGATGCCATCGGCCAGTTGCTTGGCGACCGCGGCGCCGAGTTCGGCACGGTCACCGGCCGCCGGCGCCGCTGCGGCTGGTTCGACGCCGTGCTGGTGCGCCAAGCGGTGAAGGTCGGGGGCATTCAAGGGCTCGCACTGACCAAGCTGGACGTACTCGATGGGCTGCCGGAGCTGAAGATTTGTACCGGCTATCGCATCAACGGCGAGCGCTTGCGCCACCTGCCCGCGGCCCCACTCGCCCAGGCGGCGGCGGAGCCGGAATACGAAACGATCGAGGGCTGGCAGGGCTCCACCCGCGGCGCCCGCACCTACGCCGACCTGCCGGCGCAGGCAGTGAAATACGTGCGCCGCGTCGAGGAACTGGTGGAGGCACCGGTCACGCTGTTGTCCACCAGCCCGGAACGGGACGATACGATCCTGGTACGCGATCCGTTCGAGGGGTAGGCCGAACTCCCGCGGCTGGGCACGACCTCGTCACGCCCCGAGCGAGGTCATGCGGTCGCCCCTGGTACGTCAGGGTCACGAGCGAGGCGGCAGCCGGCGCGCGACACGATTGGCCGGCGCAGTGATCCGCCCTCCCGGTTCCCACCAATCCTGAACCGACCTATATCCGCCCAACGCCCCCAGCCCGATTCCGCTGCCCGCGACAACTGTGGACCCCGCCAGTGAAACATTGGCACATCGACGACCTGCCCTGGGACCGGTTCGACGCCAGAGTGGTGGACCCGCTGCTCCTGCCTCTGGTCAAGGCCGCCGCGATGGTGGAGCGCAACGGCTCGGACTATGGCGTCTATCTCAACCGCGTGTTCGCCGACGATCCGGCCTTCCGTGCCGCCGCTGACAACTGGGCTGAGGAGGAAGTGCAGCACGGAGATGCCCTTGGGCGCTGGGCGATGCTCGCCGATCCGGGCTGGGACTACCACGCCGCCTTCGCCCGCTACCGAGCCGGCTACCAGCTTCCGCTCGATGCCACCACCTCGGTCCGCGGCTCCCGCACCGGTGAGCTGATCGCTCGCTGCATGGTGGAGACCGGTACCTCGAGCTACTACTCCGCACTCGGCGAGGCGGCGCAGGAGCCGGTCCTGCGCCAGATCTGCAAGAACATCGCCGCTGACGAATTCCGCCATTACAAGCTGTTCTACGACCACATGCGCCGCTACCTGGCGCGCGAGCGCATCGGCACGCTGCGCCGCCTGCGCATTGCCCTCGGCCGCATCGGCGAAAGCGAGGATGACGAACTCGCCTACGCTTGGCACTGTGCCAACCAGCCCGCGTCGACGCGGTTCCACCGCCCGACCTGTACCGCGGCCTACATGGGCCGCGCGATGGCCTGCTACCGCTTCCGCCACGTTGAGCGTGGCACCGGCATGGTTCTGAAAGCCGTCGGCCTCAGACCGCGCGGCAAACTCTCGGACCTGGCGACCAAGTTCGCCTGGTGGTTGTTGCAGTGGCGCCACCGCCGCCTGGCGCGTCAGACGCTGACCTAGGCCCGGCGGTGTCGCGAGCGAGGCAGCGTCGGGGGTGTTCCCCCCGAGACCCGGCCGAAGCGTTTTCTGCCGCGGGACAATGCCATGGGCTTTGCTGTTGGCACCCATTTTCTGGCTCGATCGGGAGAGGGGGGCACCATCAGCCGGAATGGCGGCGTCTGGTCGGCGCGTCTATCTCAGCTGATGGTGGCCCCGCCCGCCCATTCGGCCGGACCGATCGCTCGCCACGGCAAAGCCTCTGCTGGCATTCTCGAGGGCGGATCACCTCTGCGCGGTCCGGTGGCGGATCCCGTGGCCGCCCATGATCATCGGCACGGCAGGACACATCGATCATGGTAAGACGGCGCTGGTCAAGGCGCTGACCGGCATCGATGCCGATCGGCTCGCCGAGGAGAAACGCCGCGGCATCACCATCGATCTGGGGTTCGCCTACACCGATACTCCGAACGGCCCGCTGGGCTTCGTTGATGTGCCGGGGCATGAGCGGTTCGTGCACACGATGCTCTCGGGTGCCAGTGGCATCGATGCGGCATTGCTGGTGGTGGCGCTGAACGACGGGGTTATGCCGCAAACGCGGGAGCATGCCGCGATCCTCGACTTGCTTGGCATCAACCGCGGTGTGGTGGCGCTGACCAAGGCTGATCTCGCCGCCGGGAACGTCGCGAACGTCGCCCTAGAGACTCAGGCGCTGCTGGCCGGCACCGGCCTGCGCGAGGCGCTCATCGTCCCGGTCTCTGCCCATAGCGGTGCCGGCATCGACGCGTTGACTGCGGCGCTGCATGCGCTCGGGCCGAAGCCGCGCAACACCGCCGGCTATCCTCGGCTTGCCGTGGATCGCGTGTTTACCCTCTCCGGCGCCGGTCTCGTCGTTACCGGCACGCTGGTCGCCGGCCGGATCGCGGTGGACGACCGGCTGATGCTGTCTCCGTCCGGCCTGATGCTGCGCGTGCGCGGGCTGCATGCGCAGAACCGTGCATCCGACACGGCGGTGGCCGGGCAGCGTGTGGCGCTGAACATTGCCGGGCCGCGGTTGTCGAAGGATACGGTGGTGCGCGGTGACTGGGTGCTGCACCCCGATATCCATGCGCCGACGCTGCGCCTCGACGTTCGCCTGCGACTGCTGGCCGAAGAGCCGCGCCGGCTGCGTCCTGACACGCCCGTGCATCTGCATCTCGGGGCTGCGCATGGCATGGCCCGGGCGTTCCCGTTGGATCGCGACACGATTGAGCCGGGTGCCGACGCCCTGGTGCGCCTGTCGCTGGACCGGGCGATCGGCGCGCTGGTTGGGGATCGGCTGGTGCTGCGCGATGCCGCCGCCACGCGCACGATGGGCGGCGGCACGGTGATCGATCCGTTTCCGCCTGCCCGCGGCCGCCGCTCCGCGGCGCGGCTCGCCGCCCTTTCGGCCATGGAAGAAGAAGAGCCGGCTGCCGCGCTGCGCGGTCTGCTTGGGCAATCACCGGGCTGGACCGAACGCACTGGCTTCTTCCGCGCCCGCAACCTGCTGCCGGCGGAACAAGAGAAGGTAGCGCAGGCGGCGCCGGCCGTGGGTTTGGCCGATCTTCTGCTGACTCCGGACGGACTGCGGGCCCTGCAGACCGCTGTCGGGCAAGCCCTGGCGGCGTACCACCAGAGCGCGCCCGACCAGCCCGGATTGCAAGCCGAACGCCTGCGCCAGTCACTGCCGCTGCGTCCGCGCCCGGCCGCCTTTCGTGCCATTGTCGATTCACTGATGCGCCGTGGCACGGTGCGCCAGGATGGCCCATGGCTGCGCCTTGCCACCCACCAGATCCGACTCAGTCCCACCGAGGAACGCCTCTGGCCACGCACCCGCGACCTGATCGCCGCCGAACGCTTCCGTCCGCCTCGTACGCGCGATCTCGCACAGGCGCTTTCGGTGCCGGAGACGGCCATGCGCACCACCCTGAAGCGGCTGCAGCGCATCGGCTGGCTGGTGGAGGTCGCACCCGACCACTTCTTCCTGCGCGAGACCGTGGCGGAAATGGCGGGGATTGCCGCGGCTGCGGCGGCTGAGGATCCCCGGACGGGGCTCACCGCGGCTGGCTTCCGCGACAAGCTGGACAATGGGCGCAAAGTGGCGATCCAGATTCTGGAATTCTTCGACCGCGTCGGTTTGACAGTGCGCAAGGGCGATGCACGAACCGTGCGCACAGATCGCCTTTCTATGTTCGGAACGGCAAAGGACGAGCAAAGATGAGCGACACAGCCATGCTGCCCGATGCGCTAAACATGCGCGAGCGCGGCGTCCTGGTGACCGGCGCGGCCGCTGGAATCGGTCGCGCCACCGCCACCGCTCTGGCACAGCTGGGCGCATCGCTGCTACTGGCCGATCGCGCGTCTCTGGCGGGGACGCGGGAGGAACTCGAGCGCCGGCAAGTTTCCTGTGACACCGCTGAGGGCGACCTGACCGACGATGGTTTCCTGGCCTCGTTGTTCGCCCGTGGCCGGCTGCACGCCGCTGCGCACTGCGCCGCCATCCTGGAAGGCCAGCCCTGGCGCGACGACCCGCAATGGCACGAGCGCTTCCATCGCGTGATGGACATCAACGTTCGCGTCCCTTTGGCGATCGGCGCCGCCTGCGTTGACCATATGGGGCGGCATGGCGGTGGTGCGCTGGTCCTGGTCGGCTCAGTCGCCGGCCGCACCGGCGGCACCGCGGTGAACACGCCACCCGACTACGCCGCCTCAAAGGGCGCGGTGCACACTTTGGTCAAATGGTTGTCACGCAACGGCATCAAACGCGGGGTCATGGTGAACGGCGTCGCACCTGGTCCGGTCGAGACCGCCATGACACGGCGTTTCGATGCCACGGCGTCGCTGCCACTGGGCCGGCTCGGCAAGCCTGAGGAGCTTGCCTGGCCGATCGCTTTCCTGTGCACGCCCGCGGCGAGTTACCTGTCCGGCGCCATTCTGGACGTGAACGGCGGCGCTTTCGTCGGTTAACCGGAATCGCTTCCCACCCGCCACCGCCGCGCGCTACGCTGGCCGGTTACTTGGCGATGGAGACCGGATGACCCAATCCCGACGTCTGTTTGGCACCGATGGCATACGCGGCAAGGCGAACACCGACCCGATGACCGCCGGAACCGCGCTTCGCCTCGGCCAGGCTGCCGGCTTGATGTTCACCCGCGGCAATCACCGCCACAAGGTGGTGATCGGCAAGGACACCCGGCTTTCCGGTTATATGCTTGAACCCGCTCTGACGGCCGGCTTCATCGGGGCCGGCATGGACGTGACCCTGCTAGGCCCGCTGCCGACTCCGGCGATCGCCATGCTGACGCGGTCCCTGCGCGCCGACCTCGGCGTGATGATCTCGGCCTCGCACAACCCCTATGAGGATAACGGCATCAAGCTGTTCGGGCCTGATGGGGCCAAGCTCTCCGATGAGAAGGAGGCCGAAATCGAGGCTTGCATGGACAGCAAGTTGGCGCACCGCCTGGCACCCCCCGCCGCACTCGGCCGCGCGGCCCGCCTCGACGATGCTGCCGGCCGTTATATCGAGGCGGCCAAAGCCAGCTTCCCGCGCGGCCTTCGGCTGGATGACCTGAAGATCGTCATCGACTGCGCGCACGGCGCCGCCTACCGCGTCGCGCCGACGGTGCTGTGGGAACTGGGCGCCACGGTTGTGGCCGTCGGCGTCGCGCCTGACGGGTTCAACATCAACAAAGGCTGCGGCTCGACCGTGCCTGAATACGTGTGCGCCCAGGTGCAGGAACATGGCGCGCATCTGGGCATTGCCCTGGACGGTGACGCGGACCGCGTCGTGCTCGCTGACGAGCACGGTGAGGTAATCGACGGCGACCAGATCCTGGCGCTGATCGCACAGTCCTGGCACTCAGCAGGAACGCTGACCGCCGGCGGCATCGTCGCGACGGTGATGTCCAATCTCGGGCTCGAGCGCTTCCTGCAAGCGCGCCGCCTCAATTTGCATCGCACGCGGGTCGGTGATCGCTATGTGGCGGAGCGCATGCGCGAACTCGGCGCCAATGTCGGTGGCGAGCAATCCGGCCACGTGATCCTGACCGACTTCGCCACCACCGGCGACGGCTTGTTGGCGGCGCTGCAAGTGCTGGCGGTGATCGTCGAGCAGGGTAAACCGGCCAGCGAGACCTGCCGCATGTTCCAGCCACTGCCGCAGCGACTGCAGAACGTGCGCTTCGCCGGTCCCTCGCCATTGGGGAACGCGCGCGTGCAGGCGGCGATTGCCGATGCGGAGGAGTCGCTGAACAGCAGCGGCCGCCTCCTGATCCGTGAAAGCGGCACTGAACCGCTGGTCCGCGTGATGGCGGAAGGCGAGGACGAGGCGACGGTCGGCCGCATCGTCGATGCGCTCTGTGTCACCATCGCCGAAGTCGCGCGGCTGGGGGAGAGCGCCGCCTGATGCGCGGTCGGGTCCTCGCCATTGCGGGATCCGATTCCGGCGGGGGCGCCGGCATCCAGGCCGACATCAAGACAGTCACCGCGCTTGGCGGCTATGCCGCAACCGCCATCACGGCGCTGACCGCACAGAACACGCTGGGCGTCGCCGGCATCCTGGCGGTGCCGCCGGCGTTCGTAACCCGGCAGATCGAGGTCGTGCTGCAGGATATCGGTGCCGACGCAGTGAAGACCGGCATGCTGGGCGATGCCGCGGTGATCGAGGCGGTGGCCGAGGCATTGCACCGTTCCGCCGACGGCGTGCCGGTGGTGGTCGATCCGGTGATGGTCGCCAAGGGCGGCGCACGACTGCTGCAATCCGGCGCGGTAGACGCGCTGATCCGGCGCCTGCTGCCTCGGGCGACACTCATCACGCCGAATCTGCCGGAGGCCGAGGCGTTGCTCGGCGAGGCGATCCCCGACGTGGGCGCAATGCACCGCGCCGCATCCATGCTGCTGACCCTTGGGGTGCCGGCGGTGCTGCTGAAGGGCGGCCACCTGGCGGGTGACACCGTGGTGGACCTGCTGGCGACGGTCGAGGCCACGGAGGCCTTCGCGGCGCCGCGCATCGTGTCGCGGCACACGCACGGGACGGGTTGCACGATGGCGAGCGCCGTCGCGACCGGGCTGGCGCAGGGTATGTCGCTGCGCGATGCGGTGGTGCGCGCGCGGGATTACGTGCGACGGGCGATCGCCGCGGCACCGGGGTTCGGTGCCGGGCACGGGCCGCTGAACCATTGGCCCGGGTGACGGCACACCACCTGCACGCATGGGTGCGTTGCGACGTTTGCGTCAAGCCTTTGCTCCTTCCTCAAGCGGCGGGGGAGGCTTGCTCACCCATTTTTCCGGTGCCCTGCCTGTATAGCGTCATCAGCCCATCGGTGGCCGTTCGGGCCTGGCGCTCGGCTTGCGTGGCAGTGGTGGTGACTATGCTCCGCAGCAGCAACCGCACGTGCCGACCGCCCCAGAGCAGTGCCATGAACGTCTGGGCCATCTCGGTCGGGTCGCCGGAGCCGATCAGCCCATCGTCCTGAGCTGTCTGCAGCAATGCGCCCAGCCACGTCATGGTCTCGGCACGGCCGAAGGTTTCCAGCGTATTGGCGATGTCGGGCGAGCGCTCAGACTCGGTGATCGCCAGCCGGTAGATCGCCAGCACCTCCGGCTGTGACATCTCGACGAGCAACGTCGTGCCGAAACGAATCAAAGTCGCTCTCAGCGCCCCGACTGTGTCCGGTGCTGGCACCTGCAGCGGCATGCGCATGCGCTCAGCGCGCCCCTTAATCACAGCGACCAGCATCGCCTCTTTGCTGCCGAACAACGCGTAGAGATCGCGTTTCGAGACCTTCGCGCGGGTCGCGATCTCCAGCGTGCTGGTGCCGGCGTAGCCGTGCTGCATGAAAGAGCTGAAGGCCGCGCCCAGGATGCGCTCGCGGAGCGCGACGCCACCCCCGGGCGTCTCAGGCTTGCTGCGGACGGTCACCATGTTTCCTCTCGCGTTGGCACCAGGACGCACCTTGATAGCGCTGGGTACCATATGGTGCCGCGACCCTACGGGGAGACCAGGAGAATGCGCGAAAGCCCCGCGGCGCAATCCGCGACATCAGCCTGGAGATCCCTGCACACTGGTTCTCCATGATCACCGGCCCGTCCGGCAGCGAGAAGACCTGATCGGCTGTATCGAGATGCCAACTCGCGGACGGATCGCGGTGTTCGGTCACGGCGTGGCTTGCATGTCGGATAACCCGCCACTCGAGGCCCCGCGCCCGCAACATCGCGTTCATCGTCCAGAGCTTCTGTCTGGTGGCGGTGCTGTCGCTTCTGCAAGCGGTGGATCTAGAGAACCATGCGCGGCAGCGTCCGAACGAACCTCTACTCCGTCATCGGTGCCGCGATCGTCGTTCATCTTCTCTACGCACGACCCGCAGCTGGCGCCGCAAGCCGCAGCGACGTTTGTAAGTTTGCAAGACGGTCCGGGCCTGGTGCAGGCAATCACCGATTTTTATCTGTCCAGCAAATGGACAGTTCGTACGTTAGCAAGTGTCACATCCAGCGGGGCCACAGACGGATTACGGAGGTCTGCCGCAGATTGGCAGCGTGTTGGTTCGCGTGGTGCAGTATCCGTGAGGGCGTTGCCGTCATTGCGAGGAGCGCAGCAACCGCTAACCCCGCAGAACGTCGATCATCGTCGAGCCCAGTGCCGCCGGACTTTCCGACACATGAATGCCCGCGGTGCGCATCGCCTCCATCTTCGCCGCAGCAGTGTCACGTCCGCCGCTGATCACCGCGCCGGCGTGGCCCATACGTCGGCCGGGTGGCGCGGTCGCGCCGGCGATGAAGCCGACCGTCGGCTTCTTCACTTTGTTATGCGCGAGGAAGTCCGCGGCCTCGATCTCGCTTTGTCCGCCGATTTCGCCGATCATGACGATCTGCTTCGTCTCTGGATCCGC
>JASHVB010000507.1 GCA_030039695.1 Acetobacteraceae bacterium | reverse complement strand
CAAGTGGTCCGCAAAGAGCCGAACACGGTACGGCATGTGCCGGTCGGGTTGGATGAGCCAAAACCCTGGAAGCTGACCGTCGGGATTGACGCACTGGTATCCGCTGAGGATCTGCCGCAACCGTCCCGCTTCGATATGATCGTTCACCATAGGGGCTGAGATCCGAATGATGCCCGCGCCAGCCAGTGCCAGGTCGAGCAGCATGAGATAGGCGTTGGCTTCCACCGCGGGTGTGATGATCTGCGTGATGATAGGGCCTTCACCCTGACGAAAGAACCAGTTGCGCGGTTCGCTGCGGGCATGTGTCAGGCAATCATGGCGCCCGAGATCCTCCAGCGTTTCGGGGATTCCGTGTCTCTCGAAATACGCGGGTGCCCCGCAGAGGATGCGCTGATAAGATCGTACTCTTCGCCCCACGAGATTGCTATCGGGCAGCCGTCCGGCATGGATGACCAAGTCGAAGCCCTCGTCCACCAGCCGGATTGGTTCGTCCACCATTCGGACCTGGAAGCGCACGTTGGGATTCCGGGCCCGGAACGGCACGATTGTCTGCAGAAGGTAGCGACTGCCGGTGAACTCGTTGCAGGCGATGCGGATCAGCCCAACCGGCTTCTCCTGCTGCGCCCCTAGCTCGTCGCGCAACTGTGCATAGTGCCGGATCGACTCTGTTGCCCAGGCCAGCACGATTGAGCCGGCTTCGGTTATCTGAAACTTGCGCGTGGTGCGCTGGAACAGGCGCACGCCGAGGACTGCTTCAAGCGCGGCGATGCGGCGGCTCGCAAGCGATGGCGAAATCGCCTCCGTCCGCGCGCCGCCGGCGATGCTGCCGGCCTGCGCGATGCTGACGAATGTCTGAAGCTGCTGCTGATCGAGCACGCGTCCGCCCTCCCGGTTCCGGCACCCTGCCTCGCTACTCATTCATGCAAATAATGCGCGACACTCGGAATTCTTGCATGCCTTACCATTCGCTGTGCGCACATCTAGCTGTGGTCCGGAAGGGATTGGACCCATGCGCTATCTTGTT
The DNA here is from genome assembly GCA_030039695.1 of Acetobacteraceae bacterium. The sequence continues at coordinate 6,690 of JASHVB010000507.1, read as the reverse complement.
GCCGCAGACACCGGCGGCACATTCACCGACATTGTCGTCTTCGACCAGCGGACGAAGGCGACCCAGTTCGGCAAGACGCTCACCAATTATCGGGACCTCGTTGCTGGCGTTCTGGGTGGCTTGTCCGACACGGATGGGCACTTGGACGAGGCGGCGGTCTTCAAGCATGGCACGACACACGTCATCAACGCGTTCGTACAACGCAAGGGTGCTCGCACCGCACTCGTCACGACCGAGGGGTTCCGCGATTTGCTCGAGATCGGCCGCGGCAACCGTGCTTCGCCCTTCAATCTCACCTATCGTCGTTTTGCGCCGCTCGTTCCGCGCGAGCTGCGTTTTGAGGTGACGGAGCGCACCGCGGCTGATGGTACGGCGGAGCAGACACCAGACCCGATCGCACTGCGCGACATCGCGGCCCGCCTCCGCGCGGAGGAAGTCGAGGCGGTCGCGGTCTCGTTCCTCAACGCCTACCGCAATCCCGCGAACGAGACGCTGGCCAAGCGGATCCTCGCCGAAGAATTGCCGGGTATCTTCGTGACAACGGGCACCGAGCTCAGCCGGGAGTGGTCGGAATACGAACGCACCTCGACGGCGGCGGCCAACGCGTACGTGGGCGCCCGGATATCCGAGTACATGGACCTGTTCGACAGGCGGTTGCGTGCGCAGTCGTTTCGTGGCGCGTTCTACATGATGGGATCGAACGGCGGCCTGATGTCCGCCGATCAGACACTTGCCCAACCGATCGCATTAATCGAGTCCGGTCCGATCGGCGGTTGCATTGGGGCGGCGGTATATGCCCGCGCGCTCGATGAGCCACGCTTGATCGCGTTCGACATGGGTGGCACGACCGCGAAGTGCGCCCTGGTCGAGGACGGCCGCTTCGAAATCCAGCCGACCTACTATGTAGGCGGTTACGACAAGGGGTTTCCGATCCGCACGCCGGTGCTGGACATCGTGGAGGTTGGTGCCGGCGGCGGATCGATCGCCTGGATCGACGCGCAGGGCCGGCTTCAAGTCGGTCCGCGTAGCGCCGGCTCCACGCCGGGCCCGGTGGCATTCGGCCAGGGCGGAGTCGAGCCAACGGTGACGGACGCCAACGTGGCGCTGGGCCGCATTGGCTCGGACAGCTTCATGAACGGCCGCCTGCAGCTCGATGTTGACGGGGCCCGCTCCGCGATTGCCGAACTGGCGCAGCGGCTCGGCTTCTCCGGCGAGGACGGCCCGGACCGCGTCGCACAGGGTATCCTCGATCTTGCCGCCGTGACGATGACCGGAGCGATCAAGGAGATCACGGTTGAACGCGGACGCGACGCGCGGGATTTCGCGTTGTTCGTCTTCGGTGGCGGCGGCCCGCTGTTCGGCGCCGGACTTGCGCGCGAATTGGCGATCCGAGAGGTGATCGTACCGCCGCAGCCAGGGAACTTCTCGTCACTCGGCATGCTGCTGTCGGAAGCGCGCACGGATGTAGCGCGCACCTTCGTCGCCGCGGTGAGCGATGACGCGCTGCGGGACGCAACGGACGTGTACCGCGCGCTGGAGGACGAGGCACGGACCGACATGGGCGCCGCGTTCGGCGACACGCAGGCACGGTATGAGCATACGGCAGAGATGCGCTATCAAGGCCAGAAGCATACGGTGCGCGTCCATCTCGACGACGCGCTTACACCGGGAGCCGTCATAACCGCGTTCGAGGCGACGTATCGAAGCCGATACGGCCATCTAAATGAGGGTGCGTCCGTCGAATTCATCGCCCTGCGCGTCGGCGCGCTCGTGCCCACACCGGCGCCGGATCTCGGCGCTGTCGCCGGTTTGTCGCTCAGTGCGGTAGCGGTGCCGCGAGCGCATCGGTCTGTCTATTTCGCAGGGGCCGGGCGGCGTGTGGAAACAAGCGTCTATCGCCGCGACACCCTACCCGGCGGGTTCGCATGCGCGGGCCCCGCCATTGTTGAGGAATACAGCGCCACGACCGTCATCGGACCAGGCGACCGCCTGACTGTGGGCGCGCTCGGCGAGCTGCGAATCATCTGCCAGTCGGATCAGGAGAGTGAAGCATGAGCCGCCCACAGCCGCTATTGCGGAGCTCGCCGGATATCGAGCCGGATCCGATAACGTTGCAGGTTATACGCCATGAACTGGTTGCTGTACCGAATCAGATCGAGAAGAATATAGAGCGCACGGCGTTCAGCCCGCTAGTGCAGGAATACAAGGACTACTCCGTCGGTTTCGTGGATCCGTCCGGTCGGCTGGTGGCGCAGTCGCGCGGCAGCCTGCCGATCTTCGTCGCCAACGCGCTCGGCGCCGCAGTGCGCGAGGGGTTGCAGATCCACCGCGTCGACAGCCTCGCCGATGGCGACATCATCATCAGCAACACCGCCGCAGTGCTCGGCCAGCATCTGAACAACGTTGTTGCCTACACCCCAGTGCGCGTCGCCGGCACGCTGGCTGGCTTCTTCGCGGTGCTGGTGCACTGGATCGATGTGGGAGGCGCGGTACCCGGCTCGTGCCAGTCCACGACAACGACCGACATTTGGCAGGAAGGCGTGCAGTATCCGGCAATGAAGCTGGTCGCGGCCGGACGGCGCCTGGACGACGTCTTCCGCTTGATCGCCATCAACAGCCGTTTTCCGCGCCTGCTGCTTGGCGACCTGGAGGCCCAGCTCGGCGGTTGTGTCATGGGTCGCGACCTGATCGTCGCGATAGTGCTGAAATACGGGCAGGAGGCAGTCAACGCGACCATCCGCGCGATGTGGCAGGATGCTGACGCCGCGGTGGCAAAGGTCCTGGGCTCGCTTCCCCCCGACACGTATGCGGCCGAGGCTTACCTCGATGACGACGGCATCCGCCTCGATCAACGGGTGCGTGTGCACGCGCAGGTAACCGTCGCGGACGGGCGCCTGACCATCGATCTTTCCGGCTGTGACGATCAGGTCAAAGGCCCCTTCAACGCGGGGCGCAATGGCGGTGCGATCGCCGCCGCAAGGATCGCCTGCAAATACCTCCTTGCCGCCGACACGCCGGTCAACGAGGGCGACTTTGCACGCCTCGACGTGGTGATCCCGGAGGGAAAGTTCCTCAGCGCCCGTCCGGATGCGCCAATCGGCGGCTCCGGCGCGATGATCCCGACAGTGGTCGATACGATCCTGCGCGCCATGGGCCAGGCCCTGCCGGGTCGCGCCGTCGCCGCCCATCACGGCATCTACGGCGTGCACTCGCTGTTCGGCACGCTGCCTGGCCGCGGCGATCGTTTCTTCAACCTCGACACCGCCACGGGTGGTTGGGGGGCATCGGCCACGGTGGACGGGGCCGGACCGTTCCGCTCCAACGCGCATGGAGACGTACCGGACGTACCTGTGGAAATGCAGGAGGCACTGTTCCCCTACCGGCTTACCGCGAAGGAGCTAGTAGCCGACTCGGGCGGGGCGGGCCGCCATCGAGGCGGCCTCGGGGTCGAGAAACAGTATCGGTTCACGCATCCCTGTCACGTCATCGTCAAGTTCGACCGCGTGGCGTGCCCGCCCTGGGGCCTGGAAGGCGGGCAGGCAGGCAGTTCCGGGGAAGTGCAGATCATCCGTGCGGACGGCACCAAGGAGGTGTTCTTCAAGGGCGAGCGGGAGCTGCGAGCCGGTGACGAGCTACGCGTGCGCAGCGGCGGCGGCGGTGGCTATGGCAATCCGTTCGACCGCCGGGTTGACGCGGTCGAGGCCGATGTTCGGTCCGGCTACGTCACCGTCGGCCAGGCCCGCGCGCTCTACGGCGTGGTTTTCTCCGCAGACCTATCCGTCGACCCAGCGGGGACGGCAGCGCTGCGCCAAGGGCAGGATGTCGTTGCATGATCGCCCTGGACGAAACGCATGATCCGGACCTGGCATGCGCCGTCGCCTCGGCACATGTCGGGGACACAGACTTTCCGATTCAGAACCTGCCGTTCGGCGTCTTCCGGGAAGCCGCCAGCGCCCAGTCGTTCCGCGGGGGTGTGGCGATCGGAGATCAGATCGTCGACGTGGCGGCGGCTCTACGGCAGGGCTGGTTCTCGTCCAGCACCGGCGATGCGGCCGAAGCGGCAGCCGAACCTACGCTGAACCGATTCGCGGCGCTCGGCAGGTCTGCCTGGTCAGCGCTGCGTCTTGAGATTTCCCGCGCTCTCCGCGCGCCTGGAAAGCTCGACGGCGTCCTGCGGGCGCAAGCCGAGGCGGTGCTGGGGGTGCCGATGCAGGTCGGCGACTATACCGACTTCTACGCCAACATCGAGCATGCTACGAACGCCGGAAGATTGTTTCGCGCGAGCCAGCCGATCCTGCAGAACTACCGGTATGTCCCGATCGCGTATCACGGCCGCTCCTCATCGATCCGACCAAGCGGCACCCCTTGCACCCGTCCGTACGGCCAATCGGCGGCGGCCGACACGAACGCTCCAACTTTCGGCCCCAGCGAGCGTCTCGACTTCGAACTCGAACTCGGCTTCTACATCGGCCCTGGCAATGCTCTGGGCGAGCCGATCGGGATCGACGAGGCTGAGGCGCATATCTTCGGGCTCTGCCTGCTGAATGACTGGTCGGCCCGAGATATCCAGCGCTGGGAATACCAACCGCTCGGTCCGTTCCTAGGCAAGAACTTTCAGACAAGCGTTTCGCCCTGGATCGTCACGCTGGAAGCCCTTGCGCCGTTCCGCACCGCCTGGCGCGGCCGCTCGGGGGGTGAGCCAGAGGCGCTGGGCTATCTGTCCTCACCGGACAACAGCATGACTGGCGGCATCGACATCCCCGTCTCTGCCACGCTGCGTACCCAGGGGATGGTTGAACAGGGCCTTGCGGCCCAGGTCGTCAGCCGCAGCAACGCGGCGTCGCTGTATTGGACAATCTTCCAGATGCTGGCCCACCACACCTGTGGCGGCTGCGACATGCGGCCCGGCGACCTCGTGGGCACAGGCACCCTCTCGGCGCCCGATCCGTGCCAATCGGGCTGCTTACTGGAAATCACCAGCAACGGGCGGCAGCCCCTGGCGATGCCAGGCGGGGAACAGCGCTGCTTTCTGGAAGACGGCGACGAAGTGGCTCTCGCTGCCCGCTGCGAGCGTGCAGGGTTCCGGTCCGTCGGCTTCGGATCCTGCATCGGAACTATCGTTCCCGCATGGCCGGTTGGTGAATTTGGGCACGTCGGATGAACGCGCAGATTGCGGACGCCGCGGACGGACGCCACCGCAGTTTCCCCACCGCGGCAAGCGACCCCGCGCCCGGCAGCGGGGCGCTGGCTTCGCGCGACGGCCAGGATGATCGTGGGCTGCTGCGGACCGTGGCCTGGCGCGTGCTGCCGCTGGCCGGGCTGCTCTATCTCGTGGCCATCATTGATCGATCGACGATCGGCTTTGCCAAGCTTCAGTTGGTTTCTGAACTTCACCTGACCGAGCTCGCCTTCGGGCTCGGCTCATCGCTTTTCTTTATCGGCGCGGTGTCGTTCGAGGTTCCGAGCGCGATCGGACTCACGCGCTGGGGTCCGCGCCGATGGCTGTCTCGGATCCTGCTGACCTGGTCTCTGGTCACAATTGTAACGACCTTCTGTACGTCCGCGACGATGTTCTACGGACTACGTTTCCTCCTCGGGGTCGCGGAGGCGGGCGCGTACCCAGGGGTGATCTACTATCTCAGCAGATGGTTCCCGCAGTCGCGCCGTGTCTGGGCGGTTGGACTTATCACACTCGGCAGTCCGATCGGCAATTCACTTGCGGCGATCAGCGGCGGGCTGCTGCTGAGTGCGGACGGTTATTTGGGAATCGCAGGGTGGCGCTGGATCTTTCTCGTCACCGGCACCGTCTCAGCCGCGTTCGGCATTGTCATGTTTCTGATCCTACCCAACGAACCCGTGGACGCCTGCTTTCTCTCGCCGGGAAAGAGGGCACGGCTGATCGAGATGATCCGCGCGGAAACCGGGCCGTCCCGGCACGAGGCCGGCAACTTCTGGCGCACGGTGCTAAATCTCGATGTCGCGGTCTATTCGCTGCTGTTCGCGGCGATCCTGACCTCGTCGTTCGGCGTGGTCTATTGGCTGCCGACAGTCGTGAGATCGCTGGGTGCCAGCTCCGCCCAGAACGGATTGATCAATGCGATGCCGTGGTGCCTGTCGGCTCTGATGTTGATCCTTGTGCCGCCGTTTCTGCACAACGAGCGCAGGGTTTTCTGGGCCATGATCGTCGCCTCGGCTGTCGCGCTTGTCTGCTTCGGATGCAGCACCATCCTGATCAACAACTGGCAGCGCTTCGTCGCCATGATGATAGCGATGCCATGTATGTCGCTCCTGCCGCCGAGCTTCTGGTGGCTGCCGTCGCGCGCTTTCGTTGGGGAGCGTTCGGCCAGTGCATTTGCGGGGATTACCACGATCGGAACGATGGGCGGCTTCTTCGCGCAAAGCCTGATGCCGCTCGCGGCGCAGCTAACTGGAAAGCCGATCGGCGCAATGCTGGTGCCCGCCGCCTGCAATGCGCTCGTGTTGCTGGCGCTCATCTGTCTCCAATGGAGGAGGGTATGACTGCGGATCTGGCGCCGCTGGATGCGGCTGTTCTTCCGGGCGGGGTACGTGCCCGGTTCGTGCCGGGGGTGAACGGGTTGACAGTGCATATGCTGGAGGCGGGGGAGCCAGGGCGCCCCTGCCTTCTGCTGCTGCACGGGTTTCCCGAATTGGCCTATTGTTGGCGGCGTG
>JASHVB010000506.1 GCA_030039695.1 Acetobacteraceae bacterium | reverse complement strand
GCCTCAGAAGCCAGCGCAAAGATTTCGTTCCGCCTTGTACCCGGCCAGGACCCGGCGGAGGTGCTCGACCAATTCAAGCGATTCGTCGGCGAGCGGCTGCCGAAGGATGCAACGGTCACGTACAAGGTGAACTCCGGATCACCGGCGATCGAGGCCAACACCGACACACCCTGGGTGCGTGCGGCGCAGGCGGCGCTGCGCGAGGAATATGGCCGCGAACCGCTGCTGATGGGGTCCGGCGGATCAATTCCCGTCGTCAATTCGCTACATCGCGTGCTGGGCATCGACAGCCTGCTCATCGGTTTCAGCCTGGATGACGACCAGGTGCACAGCCCGAACGAGAAGTTCGAGCAGCGGTGCTTCCACCATGGAATTCGAACCCACGCGAGGTTGCTCGCAAAGCTGGCGCAGTAAACACTCGGCGCAACGCGGCGCGTCGGATCCCGTACCGTCGAAGCGGTCACGTTCGGCAGCATCATCGTCGGCACGACGGGGTTGGTGCCGCAGCATTCGCAGCCTCTGCTGAGCCACGACCACAGACCGCTGGCCTGAGTTTGGGTGTGGCCGGCGTTGTCTCGATGGTCGTCGTACCGGTTTCCGGCCTGATCACCGGGTGGCGCACGGGCCGGGGTACCAGCGCGTTCCTCGACCTCGACCTCGACATCAGCATCCGGAACATCCCGATGATCCGCGTCACTCGGGTGGTGTGACTGGCGTTCATGTTCGGTCCGCTCAATCGATGTCATAGTGTCAGCATTCCCGCCGACTCGACCAACGAGGCCTCGGCGCTGATCAACCTGATGCGCAACTCTGCGGCAGCGTCGGCATACCACTCACCGCGACGCTGCCGCGGTGCAGGCGCAGACGACGATCATGAGCGATCTCGACAATTTCTGCGCGCTGGGCATGGCCGCGCTGTTGGTGTGGCCCTCGGCGATCTCTCTGCGACGCATGCCGAGGGGTGCCGTCCCGGGGCGGACGCGCGACGGAATGCTCGCAACCTTGAAACGACGTTGCCGCAGGGGGCGGCACCCACCGCCTGCACGGCTGCGCCGCGCCGGTGCCCCTTGCACCCCGCAGCGCCATAGGGCAGGGACAATGCAGCGATGAGTTGATCCTGGCGGCGTGCGTTGTCCGGGAGATGGCGGGGCGACGACGCCCAGGCGGGGGTGGATGCTGCGGATAGTTCTTGCGGCCGGCACGGCACTTGTGCTGACCGGCTGTACGGTGGGCCCGAACTTCGAGCCGCCGACCTGGGCTTCGCCCGCATCGTGGTTCTCCGGTCGCAAAGAGGCGATCACGCCGGTCCGATCGATCCCTGTCGCCGCGCCGATCGACGCCCAATGGTGGAACCTCTTCCATGACCGCGACCTTACCAAGCTGGAAGAGCAGGTTGCGGCGGAAAACCTGGACGTGCGTACCGCAGCAATCCGCGTTGCGGAGTCGCAGGCCCAGGTCGGCGTCGCCCAGGCGGCGCTGTTGCCCACGCTGAACGGCAACGCTTCCTATACGGGCCAGAAGGCCAGCGACTACGGCGAATTTGCCGCCGCGCCCAATCCGCTCGGCGCCAATGGCGAGTCCGGCAACAGCGCCGGGGGCTTGGCCAGCGCGAATCTGGCACCGTTCAGCGTCTACCAATACGGACTCGGAGCGTCGTGGGAAATCGACTTGTTCGGCTACGTACGGCGCTCGGTTGAATCGGCAAAGGCGTCTGAACAAGCCGCGCGCGAGGCGGAGCGCGCCGTGCTGCTGTCGACGCTTTCGCAGCTCGCGCAGGACTACATCGACCTGCGCGGCGTGCAGACGCAGTTGCGCATCGCGTATGACAACCTGCATACGGCCGAGCAAAGCCTGCAGCTTACGCAGCAACGCGCGGCCGGCGGTGTGACCACTGACCTCGACGTGGCGAACGCCTCGGCCCAGGTGCGTACCAACGCCGCGGAGATCCCCAGGCTGAAGCAGCAAGAGGCATCGGACATCAATGCATTGAGCCTGCTGCTCGCACGGCCGCCTAACGCACTGCGCGCGCAACTGGCCGAGCCGAAGCCTGTGCCGCCCGTGCCGCCGCGCGTTCCGGTCGGGCTGCCGTCGGAACTCGCGCGGCGCCGCCCGGACATCATGCAGGCGGAGGCCCAGTTGCATGCCGCTACTGCCGATGTCGGGGTCGCGGTGGCGTCGTTCTATCCCTCCATTACGCTCAGCGGCAGCTTCGGCCTGCAGACCCTCTATCCGGCGCAGTTCTTTAGTTTCAACGCGCGGCAATATGCCGCCGGGCCAGGCATCACGATCCCGATCTTCCAGGGCGGACAGTTGACCTCGACGCTGCATCTGCGCGAGGCGCAGCAGAAAGAGGCGGCTCTCAATTACCAGAAAACCGTGCTGCAGGCTTGGCACGACGTGGACAATGCGCTGACGGCGTACCACGCGGAGCAAGCACGGCGTGACCAGCTGGTTCAGGCCGTAGCCGAAAACCAACGCGCGGTCGCCCTGGCGCAGAGCCGCTATCAGGAGGGCGTCGCGGACTTCCTTCAGGTACTCGATGCGGAGCGCAGCCTGCTGTCGACCCAGCAGCAACTCGCGCAGAGCACCACCACCGTGTCGACGGATCTGGTCGCGCTTTACAAAGCGCTGGGCGGGGGCTGGGAGACGGACCTGCCGGTCAACGCCGACGAGACCGGGCCGGCGCGGCGGACCTGAGTCGTACTCTCGATGCGTCAGCGTCGCGCCGCCGATTGGCATGGCACTCGGCCGGTCACTGGTGGTGGGTGATTCGCCGCGACACTCGGTGTCCGTTTACTGATCACCGAGTACTCGACGCCATCCGGACGCATTTGCGCATCAGCGATGGCAGCGCCGCATCGGCGAGTCGGTCGATGGGGTGCAGGAAACCGTCTGCTGTGATGCGCCGCACCCGCGCGGCGTAGAGATCGACGTGCAGTTCCAGGTGGGTAAAGCCGTGCCGCACCTGGCCGGCGTTACGCCAGTCGGCGGGCATCGGAGCATGCGCGAGCGCTTCGTCATGTGGCCAGGGCGCCGCGCGCCAAGGCGTGCCGGGCAGCTCCGCCATGCCGCCGAGCAGGCCGTGCTCGTCGCGTCGGCGGAGCAGCACGCGGCCATCGGCGTCCTCCAGCCAGAAATGGACGCCGAGACGCAGCGGACGGTCCTTTCTGGTCGCGCGCCGCGGCAGGTCGGCCGCGATGCCCTGCTGGCGGGCCGTGCAGGAATGCATCCATGGACAGACGGCGCAGGCAGGCGTTGCCGGGGTGCAGACAGTGGCCCCGAGGTCGAACAGCGCCTGCGCGAAGTCGCCGGGTCGGGCGATGGCGGCGGGGTCGGCGCCAAGCCGATCGGCCAACCCGCGTAGCGCGGGCTTGGCGGAGGGCAAGGGTTCGCCCACCCCGAACAGCCGCGCGATCACGCGCTCGACGTTGCCGTCCACCGGGACGCCGGGAGTGTCGAACGCGATCGCGCCGATCGCGGTGGCGGTATAGGCGCCGATACCAGGCAGAGCGCGCAGGCTTCGCGGGTCGCGTGGAAACTCGCCGGCGTCAGCGACAGCGCGCGCGCAGGCATGCAGGTTGCGAGCGCGGGCATAGTAGCCGAGGCCGGCCCACAACGATAGCACATCGTCGAGCGGCGCCGCGGCCAGCGCCCGGATCGTCGGGAAATGCCTGACGAACCGTTGATAGTACGGGATGACCGCGGTGACCGTGGTCTGCTGCAACATGATTTCGCTGAGCCAGACGCGGTACGGATCGGGCGTGTCGCCGGGTTCAGCGCGCCACGGCAGCCGGCGACGGTGCCGGTCGTACCAGCGCAGCAGCGAATCGGCGGGAAAAGACACGGCTCAAGATATGGCACAGCACCCGGTGTCGTCGCGAGGCGACCAAGCGAGCCAACAAGAAGCGCATCCCCGTTCGCTGGATGAGGGGTGTGTTGGGGTGAGGCGGCAGATCCGCACCGGCCCCTCTCTCGGGGAGGGGAAGCAGACTTGTGCGCGCTGCGCCGACGGCGCAGATCACGGGCGCCGCAGACGGGGCATTTCGGCATGGCGATAGAGCAACCGATGCCTGACCAAATGGCGCGCCGTCTCTACGGTCCGCGCTCGCTCGGCGCTTTGGTGCCACGGCTGACCCGAGCGGTGTTCCGCGCCTCGGGTCCGGCAACGGCGCAGGTCATGACCGACTGGGTGGCGATCGTCGGGCCGCTGCTAGCGTCGGTCAGCGCGCCGCGGCGCTTGGTGACGGGCACTCTCACGATTGCGTGCGCCGGTCCGGTGGCGATGGAGCTGCAGCACTACGCTGGCGAACTGATCGAGCGCATCAACGTCCACCTCGGCAGTCCGACGGTGAAGGCGCTGCGGTTCGTGCAGACCGCCGTGCCGGCGCCGCGCCCCGCCGCGCCGCCAGCTCCGGTGTCGGTCGCCGTCGCCGCCGCAGCCGAATCCGCTGTCGCCGCGTTGCCTGAGGGCGAGTTGCGCGCGGCCCTGGCCGCGCTAGGACGCGCGGTGCTGGCCAGTGATCCGCCCCGTGGGAATACCTCGACAGCCTGACCGCGTTTTCCCTACAATACCAGATATAGAGGTTGAGATGCTCCTGACCCGCCGTATTCTGTTGTGCACCGCTACTGCGGGCGCCGTGGCGCCCCACCTTGCCCTGGCTGCGGTGAACCCGCAGGAGACCGACCGCACCCTCGGCAGGTCGGACGCCAAAGTCACGGTGCAGGAGTTCTTCTCGCTGACCTGCACGCATTGTGCGGACTTCGCTAACGAGACGTTTCCCCAGGTGAAGCAGCACCTGATCGATACCGGAAAGGTATTCTGGATATTCCGCGATTTCCCGCTCGACCAGGTCGCCCTGCTGGCCGCCCAGGTCGCGCGCTACCTGCCGCCCGAACGCTATGCGCCGTTCGTCCTTGCGCTGTTTGCCAACCAGGATCGCTGGGCATTCGCCGAGGGCGTGAACTCGAAGGACGAGTTGTGGAAAACCGCCGCACTGGCGGGTATGAGCCGGGAAACGTTCGACCAGGCGGTTGCCGATACCAGCCTGCGGGATTGGATCCTGCAGCAACGCGCGAATGCGCAGAAGCAGTGGAGCATCGACTCGACTCCGAGCTTCGTGATCAACGGGCAGAAGTACGCAGGGGAGATGCCGTACAGCGCTTTCGTAAAGCTGATCCCCGACGCGTAAGGAGGTAAGGACCGTGCATCTCGCCCCTCACTGGCGTCGTAACGCTCGGCGGCCTCTCCCGCGCAGCGGGCGAGGCGTATAGGCGCCATGCCGGTCAGCTTCCGCCGCCTGCGCATCGCCGGCTTCAAGAGCTTCGCCGAGCCGGTCAGTGTCGAGATCATGTCCGGCCTGACCGGAATCGTCGGCCCGAACGGTTGCGGCAAGTCCAACGTGGTAGAAGCGCTGCGCTGGGCGATGGGCGAGACCAGCGCCCGCAGCCTGCGCGGCGGCGAGATGGACGACGTGATTTTCGCCGGCACCGTCGGCCGCCCGGCGCGCAGCCTCGCCGAGGTCACAGTTTTCCTCGACGACACCGCGGGTGCCGTGCCGCCGCCATTTCACGAACAAGTAGAGCTGCAGATCAGCCGGCAGATTGAGCGCGGCTCCGGGAGTACGTACCGCGTGAACGGCGCTGAAGTGCGTGCCCGCGACGTGCAGACGCTATTCGCGGACCTGGCGTCCGGCGCGCGCGCCTCGGGGCTGGTCAGCCAAGGCCGGGTCGGCGCTCTGGTCAATTCGCGGCCGGAAGAGCGTCGCGCCGTGCTGGAGGAAGCCGCCGGCATCACCGGCCTGCACGCCCGCCGGCACGAGGCGGAGCTGAAGTTGCGTGCCGCCGAGGCGAACCTGGCGCGCGCGGAGGATCTACGCGGCCAATTGGAGACCCAGCTCGCGGCACTGAAGCGCCAGGCACGTCAGGCCAGCCGCTATCGCAACATCTCCGGGGCGATTCGCTCTGCTGAATCGGAGCTGCTGGCGATCCAACGTGCCCAGGTCGAGGCGACACGGGCGGCGGCGCAGGCAGCGCTGCATGCCGCCAGCCTCGCCGTGGCGGAAGCGACCGCGGCAGCAACGGCAGCCAGCGCTTTGGCGACGCAGGCCGCGGCCGGTTTACCCGCTTTGCGCGAGGGTGAAGCCGAGACGCGCACGGCGCTGGAACGCCTTCGCGTGGCACAAGAGCAAATTGCGGCGGAAGAAGAACGGGCGCGGACGGCCCTGGTCGAGGCGGTTCGCCGATTGGAGCAATTGCGCAACGATCTAGCGCATGCCGAGCAGTTGCGGCACGACGCAGGGGTGGCGGAAGAACGACTGCTTGCGGAAGACGTGGCTCTGGCGGAAGCCCAATCGGGCCATGCCGACCATGCCGCGGCAACTGAATCGGCTGCCCTGGCGGCGGCCGAAGCGGCACGAGCCGCGGAGGCGGACGCCAATCGCGCCACGGACGCGGCGGCCGAGGCGAATGCACGTACCCATTCGGTGTCGCAGCTTCTGCTGCAAGCAGAGCAGCGGGCACAGCGGCTGGCAGAGCATGCGGCCCGGCTCGCGGGGGAACGCGGCCGCATCGCTGTGCAGCAAGTGGACCCCGCTCGGCTGGACTCGGCCCAAGCCGAACAGGATGCGGCCGAATTGGCGGTGACGGAGCTCCGCAGGGCGCTGGACGATATAGAGCATGTGCGGGCGGCGGCGGCAGCGGCGCTGGCGAACGCTCGGCAGGCCGAAGCGGCGGCCGAATCGGGTCGTGCGCGGCTGGCGGCCGAGTCGCAGGCTCTGGCCGATGTGCTGGCGGTGAAGGACGGCGAGCGCTGGCCACCGATGGTCGACGCTCTGGACGTTCCCGACGGGCTGGAGACGGCATTGGGTGCGGTTTTGGGTGAGGAGCTGACCTCTGCTCTGGACCCAGACGCGGCGCGACATTGGCGGGAGCTCCCGCCGTTCGATCCGGTCCCGGCGTTGCCCGATGATGTCGTGGCGATGGCCGAGCTGGTACGTGGCCCTGCAGCATTGGCGCGTGCTCTGTCGCAGATCGGGCTGGTGGACGACGATGCGGCGGGCGACGCACGGCAGGCCGCGCTGGCGCCGGGACAGACCCTGGTGTCGCGCGCCGGTGCGGTGTGGCGCTGGGACGGCTACGCGATCCGTACCGGCACGCCGACAGCGGCGGCGGTCCGGCTGCAGCAGCGCAACCGACTGGTGGTGCTGCGCTTGCAAACGACGGCGGCCGAGGCGGATGCGGCAGCGGCTCGGGCGACACGGGCCGAGGCGGAGACCTCGGCACAGGAGTCTGCGGCGGCAGAACAGCGCTGCCGGACGGCGCGACGCGAGGCGGAGGCACGCCTCGAACAGGCCCGGGCGGCGCTGGTAGGACTGCGCGGACAGGCGGCGTCGGCGACGGCTCGGCTGGCCGCGGTGGATGAACAGATCGCACGGCAGGCAGCGGAGCACGCGGAGGCCGAGGCGGGACTCGAACGGGCCCGCGCGGCGCATGCGGCGTTGCCAGACCTGAATGCACTGCGGGCGGCGGTGGAGCAAATGCGCGCAGCGCTGACGGCGGCTCGGGCGCGCGAGCATGCGGCGCGAGCGGAGCATGAGACCCTTCTGCGCGAGCATGCGGCGCGGGTCGCCCGGCGGCAGCGGATCGCGACCGAACGCGCCGACTGGTCGGCGCGAGCCGCCGACGCGGCGGCACGGGTGGCGGACCTGCAGACTCGGCGCGCGGCAGCTGTCGACGAGCATGCGGCACTGGAGGCGGCGCCTGAGGCGGTAGCGGCACGGCGGGCGGAGGCTCTGGACCTGCTCGAGGCAGCCGAGGCGGCGCATCGGCGCGCGACCGCGGCGTTGGCCGCGGCGGAGGCGCATGCGGTGGTGGCCAACCGCGATGCTCGGGCAGCGGAGGGGGTGCTGGCGGCGGCGCGCGAGGGCGTGGTCCGTGCGGAAGGCGCCGCGTCCCAGGCAGATCAAGTTTGGGGCACTGTCGCCGAGCGGATCGTCGAACGGCTGGGGGCGGATGCAGCGTTGCCGGATCCGCCGGCTGCAATTACGCCGGAGGTGGAGGACAAGGCACGACGGCGACTGGAACGGCTGTTGAAAGAGCGCGAGGACATGGGGCCAGTGAACCTGCGCGCCGACGTCGAAGCCGCGGAGGTGGAGAAGCAGATGGCGGCCATCGTCGGCGAGCGCGACGAGATCACCACGGCGATCGCCAAGCTGCGCGGCTCGATCGGCCATCTGAACCGCGAGGGGCGCGAGCGGCTGAATACGGTGTTCCAGGAAGTCGACCGGCACTTTCAGGCGTTGTTCTGCCGCATGTTTGGCGGCGGGCGGGCGCATCTGGCGCTGGTGGGATCGGAGGATCCGCTGGAGGCGGGACTGGAGATCTACGCACAGCCGGCGGGGAAGAAGCTGGCGACGCTGTCGCTTCTGTCGGGCGGCGAACAAGCGCTTACCGCACTGTCGCTGATCTTCGCCGTGTTCCGCTGCAATCCGGCGCCGGTGTGCGTGCTGGACGAAGTCGATGCGCCACTGGACGACGCGAACGTGGAGCGGTTCTGCACCTTGCTCGACGACATGGTGCGAGAGACGGGCACGCGTTTCCTCGTGGTGACGCACCACCCGCTGACGATGGCGCGGATGGATCGTTTGTATGGCGTGACGATGCAGGAACGCGGGGTGTCTCGTCTGCTGTCGGTCGACCTGGTGCGGGCGGCCGCGTTGGCCGAAGGTCCGCGGATGGCGGCGGAGTGACGCCAACGCCAGGACGTGCGCGCGAGGCGGTGTCGGAGGTCGTCATCACGGCGTAGATCACCACCGGGCGCGCGTCGGGATCAGCCGTGCTCAGCTCGACATGCAAGGCGGAGATCAGATGTGCAGCACCTCGCCGTAGGCGTCCAGCACTGCCTCGTGCATCGTTTCGCTGATTGTCGGATGTGGGAACACGGTGCGCTTCAGCTCCGCTTCGGTGCTCTCCAGCGTGCGGGCGATGGTGTAGCCCTGGATCAGTTCGGTCACTTCCGCGCCGATCATGTGCGCGCCGAGCAACTCGCCGGTCTTCGCATCGAACACGGTCTTCACCAGCCCTTCCGGCTCACCCATGGCGATTGCCTTGCCGTTGCCGATAAACGGGAAGTGCCCGACCTTCACCTCATAGCCGAGTTCCTTTGCGTGTGCCTCCGTTAGCCCCACTGACGCAACCTGTGGGCGGCAATAGGTGCAGCCGGGGATGTTGCGCACGTCCATTGCATGCACGTCGTTCAGTCCTGCGATCTTTTCCACGCAGATTACGCCTTCATGCATCGCCTTGTGCGCGAGCCATGGCGGGCCGACGAGATCGCCGATCGCATAGACGCCAGGCTCGCCGGTGCGGCCGAATTCGTCGATCACCACATGTGTGCGCTCAACCGTCACACCGGTGCCCTCGATGCCGATCCCTTCCACATTGCCGACGATGCCGACAGCGGATATCACGCGATCGACCGTGATCTGCTGCGCCTTGCCGTCGGCCGCCACCGAGACGGTAACGCTGTCCGCGCCCTTCTTCACGCCATTCACCGTTGCGCCGGTCATGATCTTCATGCCCTGTCGCTCAAACGCCTTGTGCGCGAAGGCTGAGATTTCCGCGTCCTCGACCGGGAGAATGCGCGGCAGCACTTCCACCACGGTCACGGCGGCGCCCATGTTGAGATAAAAGCTTGCGAACTCGATGCCGATCGCGCCGGAGCCGATCACGAGCAGGGATTTCGGAAACGCTTCGGGTACCATCGCGTGGCGGTAGGTTCAGATCAACTTGCCGTCCGCCTCGATGCCGGGAAGCTCGCGCGCGCGCGCGCCGGTTGCCAGGATGATGTGCGGCGAGTTCAGCGTCGCAACCGGCTTGCCGTCCTTCTCCACGGTCACGGTCTGCTTGCCGACGAGTTTGCCGCTGCCGTCGAACACTGAGACCTTGTGCTTGCGCATCAGATGCGCGACGCCGTTGGAAAGCTGCTTGGCCACGGCACGCGACCGCTTTACGACCCGGTTGAGGTCAAATTTTGCGTCCACCTGTGCGAAACCGAAGTCCGGCAAATGATGCAGCAGGTGGTTGATCTCCGAGGTGCGCAGCAGCGCCTTGGTCGGAATGCAGCCCCAGTTCAGACAGATACCGCCAAGGTTTTCGCGCTCGACCAGCGCCGTCTTCATGCCGAGCTGTGAGGCGCGGATCGCTGCGACATAGCCACCCGGCCCGCCGCCCAGGATGACAACGTCGAAGCTTTGGTCAGCCATGTCATGCTCCTTGGGCGAGTGCGGCCAGTGCGTCGCCTTCCAGCCGCCGTACGTGCCAGTCCTCCATACGCGTTGTGCCAAGGCTTTCATAGAACGCGATGGATGGCGCATTCCAGTTTAGAACGCGCCATTCGACGCGGCGGCATTGGTCCGCGACGGCGCGTTGCGCGAGGTAACGCAGCAGCGCGAGGCCGATGCCGTGGCCGCGGTACTGCGGCTCGACGAACAGGTCTTCGAGGAAGATATCGGGGCGCCCGCAGAAGGTGCTGAACGTGTGGTACCAAAGGGCGAGGCCGACCGCTTTGCCTTCGGCCTCGGCAAGCTGCGCGTAGGCGAGGGGGCGCGGGCCAAACAAGGCCGCATGCAGCTCGGATTCAGTCATGACGACCTCGTGCAGCAGGCGCTCGTAGTCCGCGAGACCACGGACTAAGCGCAACACGTCCGGCACGTCGGCAGGCGTGGCTTCACGAAGAATGAATGCGTGGTGTGGCAGGGCCTCCATCGCCCCCTCTTCCGCTGCGGGGGCCGCGATCAAAGCAGCAGGCTCAGCGGATCCTCCACGATCCGCTTGAACTCCCTCAGCCATTGCGCTCCGAGCGCTCCGTCGACCACACGGTGGTCCACGGCCATCGTGCATGTCATCACTGTCGCAATCGCGAGTGCGTCGGCCTTCACCACCGGCCGCTTGCGCCCCGCGGCGACCGCCAAAATCGCAGCTTGCGGCGGGTTGATAATCGCCGCGAACTCGGACACGCCAAACATCCCCATGTTGGAGATCGAGAACCCGCCGCCCTGATACTCCTCCGGTTTCAGCTTGCCGGCGCGCGCGCGGGCGGCAAGGTCCTTCATCTCGCGGCTGATGGTCGCCAAGCCCTTCTGGTCGGCTTGGCGGATGATCGGCGTGATCAGCCCGTCCGGGATCGCCACCGCAACGCTGATGTCTACCTCGTCGTAAAACACCATTCCCTCGTCAGTCCAGCTGGCATTCACGGTCGGCACGCGGCGTAGCGCCGCCGCGGCGGCCTTGATCACCATGTCATTGATGGTGATCAGATAGGCGTTGGGCCCCTCCTTCGGCGATTTCGCATTCAGCTCGGCGATCAGGGTGTTCAGCGCATCAATCTCAACATCCATCGACACGTAGAAATGCGGAATGGTCGATTTCGCTTCGGTTAGTCGGCGGGCTATGAC
>JASHVB010000505.1 GCA_030039695.1 Acetobacteraceae bacterium | reverse complement strand
CCAGAGAACCACGATGCCGGCGAAGCCCAGGTCGGCGGCTCGAAGTTCGGGCCTACCGTACAGCCGGCCAGCACAAGCGCCGTGCCGGCCGCAAGAACCATTCGCAGCATCCACCCCCGCGTGTGGGCGTCGTCGCCCCGCCATATCCCGGACAACGCACGCCGCCGGGCTCAATTCATCGCGGCATTGTCCCTGCCCTATGGGGCTGCCGCGAACAACGGACGCCAACGCGGTGCAGCCTTGCATCAGCCGCGAGCTGTCGCGCGGCAGAAAGCCCAATGTCCGTCCCACCGACACGGTCGGCGGCATCAGTCGCCGATTGCCCGCGCATGAGCTGCAACCGATGCCACGGCCCGTCGACGACGCGGCGCCAGCCAGCGGGACAACCGTTCAAGGTACAGATAAACCACCGGCGTTGTGTAAAGCGTCAGCCACTGTGACACGAGCAGGCCGCCGACGATCGCGATGCCCAGCGGCCGCCGCAGGTCGGACCCGGCCCCTTGGCCGATGGCCAATGGAAGACCGCCAAACAATGCGCACATTGTGGTCATCATGATTGGTCGGAACCGCAGCAGACACGCCTCATGGATGGCCTCCAGCGGGCTCTTCCCTTCTTCGCGTTCAGCCACCAGGGCGAAATCGATCATCATGATGGCGTTCTTCTTCACAATACCGATCAGCAGGATGACCCCGATCAGCGCCACCAGGCTCAGATCGTAACCGAAAATCATCAGCATCAGCAGGGCGCCGACGCCGGCAGACGGCAGCGCCGACAGGATAGTGATGGGATGGATGAAGCTCTCATAGAGCATCCCCAGCACGATGTAGACCACGACGATCGCCGCGGCCACGAGCAATGGCGTAGAGGACAACGATGCCTGGAACGCCTGCGCCGTTCCCTCAAACGCGCCCTGCAATGTACCCGGTACGTGCAGTTTCGCCTGCATCGCGTTAATCGCGTCCACCGCTTCTCCCAGTGCGACGCCGGCAGCCAGGTTGAAGGACAGCGTTACGGCGGGGAACACGCCCTGATGGTTAACGGTCTGTGGTACTACGGTGTAGGAGTAGTGGGCCACCGCCGACAGAGGCACCTGGACGCCCTCGGGAGATGCCACGAAGATATGTGACAGCGCCGCCGGATCGTCCTGAAAGCGCGGCAGTACCTGCAGGATCACGTAATGCTGCGATGTGTCGGTGTACACTGTCGCGACCTGCTCCTGCCCGAAGGCGTCGTCCAGGGTCTGGTCGATCGCACCCATGGACAGTCCGAGCCGGTAGGCCGCGTTGCGATCCACCGTGATCTGCAGATTGGGCGAGGCGATCTGCTGATCCGACGCGACGTCGGTCAACTGCGGCATCTTTTGCATCTGGTCCAGCAAAATCGGGGCCCAGTGATTGAGCTCCGCCACATCGTTGTCGGTCAGCGTGTACTGGTACTGCGCCTGCTCCAGCCGGCCGCCAACCGTCACATCCTGGCCGGCTTGCATGAAAAACTTCACACCCTGCAGCCTGGCGATCTGCGGCTTCAATCGATTCATTACAGTTTGGACGCCGGAGCGTTGGTCGAATGGCTTGAGCTGTACGAACATCCGCGCGGTGCTCTCGCTGGGATTGGCACCTGCCGCGCCAGCGAAGCCGACGACGCCGGACACGGCCGGATCCTTCAGAATGATTGCCGCGACTCGTTTTTCCATGTCGCCGACCGCGGCGAAGGACGAATCCAGGCGCATCTGCAAGGCGCCGAAGATGAACCCGGTGTCCTGCTGGGGGATGAACCCCTTGGGGATCGCCACATAGAGGTATCCTGTCAACACAATCAGCGCTAACGTACTGGCCAGCGTCAGCGGCTGGTGGCGAAATACCCAAACCAGTCCGCGGTCGTAGCCGCGCAGCATGGCGTCGAAAAAGCGCTCTGCCGTACGGTTCAGCCGGCCCTTCTCCGCCGTGTTATCGTGGGCGAGGAAGAGCGAGCACATCATCGGCGTCAGCGTCAGCGACACGAACGCCGAGGCCACGACGGCGACGCTGACGGTCACCGCAAACTCGCGGAACAGCCGGCCGATAATGCCGCCCATGAACAGCAGTGGAATGAAGACGGCGATCAGCGAAAAGGTGATCGACACGATGGTGAAGCCGATCTGTCCGGCGCCCTTGAGCGCTGCCTCGAATGGGGGATCTCCCCGCTCGATATAACGCACGATGTTCTCGATCATTACTATCGCGTCGTCGACAACAAATCCGACCGCGATAGTCAACGCCATGAGCGAGATGTTGTCGAGACTGAAGCCAACCATGTACATCACGCCCGCGGTCGCGACCAACGCCAGCGGCACCGTGACGCTGGGAATGATCGTCGCCCACAGCTGGCGCAGGAACAGGAAGATCGTCAGCACGACCAGGCCGATGGTGATCATCAGCGTCATCTCGACGTCAGCGACCGAATCACGGATGTTGATTGATCGATCGGAAACCAGGTCCACGTGCACCGAACGCGGGATCGATGCCTCCAATTGCGGCATCATCGCCTTGATGTCGTCCACCACTCTGATGGTGTTGGCGCCCTGTTCGCGATAGATCAGCAGTAACTCGATCCGCTTCTGGTCGTACCATGCGCCAGTGCGCGCATACTGCGAAGAGTTGATGACGTTTCCGACGTCCTTGACCCTCACTGGCGCGCCATCGCGATATGCCACGATTACGTTGCGGAACGACGAAGCGTCGAAAAGCTGGTCATTGATGCCAACTGTGAATTCCTGCCTGGTGCCTTCCATGTTGCCCTTGGGAAGGTCCGTGGTGGCATTCACCAGGGCGGTACGCACGTCTTCCAGGCTGATACCGCGCGAGGCAATCGCGCTCGGATTGATCTGCACATGTACGGCCGGGATCTGTTCGCCGGCGATGCTGACTTGGGAAACGCCGCTCACGCGCGAAATCGACTCTGCCAGAACATTGTAGGCATATTGATCGATGTCCTGGATCGGCATCGCATCGGAACTGACGGCGTAGATCAGGATCGCCCGGTCTGCCGGATTGGTCTTCTTGAAGGTCGGCGGCGACGGCATGTCCTTGGGCAGCAATCCGCTCGCCGCGTTGATAGCGGTCTGCACGTCCTCAGCAGCGCCGTCGATGTTTCGCGACAGGTCGAATTGCAGCGTGATCAAGGTCGTTCCCAGACCGCTGCTGGAGGTCATCTGATCCAACCCGGGAATCGCGGCAAACTGCTGCTCCAAGGGCGTCGCCACCGAGGCCGCCATCGTGTCCGGACTGGCGCCCGGCAGTGTTGCCGTCACTTCAATCGTCGGAAAGTCCACATCGGGCAGGGCCGCAACTGGCAACATCGTAAAAGTCGCCAGACCGAACACCATGATGCCGATCATCAACAGCGCGGTGGCGATCGGCCGGCGGATGAAGACTTCGGAAATGCTCATCGCCCGATCAGCTTGCCTGCCGAGTGGTGGTCGTCGCGGTGTCGGTCGTTTCGAGCCGTACCTTCACGTCGTTGGTCAGGCGATACTGCCCGGCCACGACCACCTTCTCTCCGGCGGCGAGGCCCTTTGAGACCACGGCAACCCCGCCCTGGCGAGCGGCGACCTGCACGGAGCGGCGCTGCACCGTGTCGTTCGGCCGAATGACATAAACGTAGTCGCCATTCGGTCCTGCCATCACCGTGGCCTCAGGCACCGTGATGGCGTTGTGGCGCACCGAGAGAATCAGGCGGGCCGTGACGAATTCGCCCGGCCACAGCCGTTCGTCGGCATTGGCGAAGGTCGCCTCCAGCGCGATCGTGCCGGTGCTGGTGTTGACGTGGTTGTCGATGAACGTCAGCGCGCCCTTGCCCAGCAATGTATCGTCGTTCGGGCCGTAAGCATCAACGTCCAGCTCGTGCGTCGGCTGGTTCCGTTGGATTGCGTCGAGGTTGCTCGCCGGGACGGTGAAGCGGACATAGATTGGCTTGATCTGAGTGATCGAAATCAGCGGCGTTGCCGTGCTGGCCTGTATGTAGTTGCCGGGATCGACCAGCAGCGCACCGGTGCGACCACCGATCGGGGCTCGGATCATCGTGTAGCCCAGGTTGAGATGCGCAGTTTCGATCGCCGCATCGTCCGCCTGCACCGCGGCGCGCAACTGCGCTACCGTCGCTGCCTGGTCTTCGAAGCTCTGTCGGGTCTGAAAGCCGCTGCCGACCAGCTTGCCATAGCGCGCCAGGTCTCGCTCAGCACCCTGCAATTGGGCGGCATCCTTGGCCGCGTTCGCCTCGGCCTGGTCCAGCGTGGCCTGGTACGGCCGAGGATCGATCAAAAACAGCGGGTCGTTCGGCAGGACGTCCTGGCCCTGGGTGAAGAAGGTCCGCATGATCTGGCCGTCCACCCGGGTCTTCACGTTGACCGTGTTGATGGCCTGCACCGTGCCCAGACCCTCCACATAGACCGGCACGTCCTGCGCCTGAGCGACTCCAGCGGTGACCGGAATTGTCTGGTTGGGTGGCGGTGAGGCCGATCGCGCAACTTGGTGTCCCGATATCAGCCACCCGCCCAGCGCTCCGCCCATGACGACAGCCGTAATTACGGCAACCCTCCCTGTACGCATGCCCGTGTTTCCCGAACTTGCTAATTGCCAAACAACGTGTTTCCGTTGGCTCAGCCCGGGAACCATAGGCGTCATCTCTAATCGCTGTCGTTACCCTTTGTTTCCATAGCTCAGTTGTGATGAAAATTGAGAAGACTCAACCTTTCGTTCGACGTCCGTTCATCCCCCGGGCTTCGCAGGCATGTGTGGCCGGCGACCGCTTGTTGGTTCGGAGCGTGCCCTTTGGCGTCAGCACGTTTTTCCCGAAACAGCTGGTGCGCACCGAAGGGACGAGCAAAGTCTACGTAC
>JASHVB010000504.1 GCA_030039695.1 Acetobacteraceae bacterium | reverse complement strand
CGCGAGATAGTGTCGGTGCTGCACCTCGACCTGAGCAGGATGGGGTGCCTGATCGAGGCACAGGATCTGGCCATGCGCTACCCCACCGGCCGGCTGGCGCTCGATGGCACCAGCTTGACGGTGGAACAAGGCGAGCTGGTGGTGGTGCTGGGCCATAACGGGAGCGGCAAGTCCACCATGCTGCGCTGCATCGCTGGCTTACTGCGCCCGACCGCCGGCATGGTGCGCGTGGCAGGCGAAGAGCTTACTCGGCTGAACGGTCGCAGGTTGACGGAAGCGCGCATGGCGCTGGGCATGATCTTCCAGCATGCGCATCTGGTGCGCCGCCGCAGCGTGATCGCCAACGTGCTGTGCGGCACGCTGGGGCGGCACCGCGGAATGGGTACCGCGTTCGGCACGCTGCCTTGGTCGGAAGCGGATTTCGCCATGGCGTGTCTGGACGCCGTTGCGCTGACCGCCTTCGCCCACCAGCGAGCCGACACCCTCTCCGGCGGTCAGGCGCAGCGCGTGGCGATCGCACGCGCCTTGGCACAGCGTCCCCGCGCTATGCTGGCCGATGAACCGGTGGCCAGCCTGGATCCCGAAGCGGCGGAGGAGATCATGCGGCTGCTGCGTCGTCTCGCCTCGCAAGACGGTATGCCCGTGGTCTGCGTGCTGCACCAGCCGGAGCTGGCGCGGCGCTATGCCGACCGCATCCTGGGCCTGCGGCAGGGCCACACGATGTTCTTGGGAGCCGCCAACGACATCACGCCCGCCCAGATCACCGCGCTGTATGAAAGCCAGGCAGCATGAACCCGGTGCAACAGATCGCCCTGCAAGCCGAGGAACGCTGGTCGTTCCGGACGCCGCAGGCCAGCCGCGCCCTGCCCTTCTTCGGCGTGCTCCTGTTTCTGGTGATCTTGGGCCAGGCGGCGCTGGTGGTGCACGCCCGGCCACAAGACCTGATCTCCGGCGCGCACGGAATGGCAGACATCCTGCGCCGTTCCTTCCCGCCGGATTTCTCCAAAATCGGCGACACGCTCGAGCCGGCGCTGGAAACGCTGGACATCGCACTTTTCGGCACCACCGCAGCAGTGATCATGGCATTGCCGCTCGCCGTGCTGGCCGCGCGCAACACCACACCGGCATGGCCATTCTACACCGCCGCCCGCGGCATCATCGCGCTCTGCCGTGCGGTGCCCGATCTGGTGTGGGCGCTATTGTTCGTCACCGCCGTTGGCCTCGGCCCCTTCCCCGGTGCGCTCGCCGTATCGGTGCACTCCGTTGGCATGCTTGGGCGCTTGTTCTCCGAGGTGGTCGAGGACATGGATATGGGCACGGTGGAGGCGCTGACTATGAGCGGCGCCTCACGCCTGCAAGTGTTCTCACACGCCGTAGTGCCGAGCGTGTTGCCATCGCTGCTGGGCATCGCGCTGTGCCGGTTGGACGAGAACATCCGCTCGTCTCTGGTGCCGGGCTTCGTCGGTGCCGGCGGCCTGGAGTTCCAATTGCTGACCGCAATGAGTTTGTTCCAATACCGCGCGGCGTCACTGCTGTTGCTGGTGACGTTCCTGATCGTCATGGCCGCTGAACCCTTCTCCGCTTTCCTTCCGGCCCGCATCGCGAGATTTTCATGGCCAGACGATCAGGTTCGCCGTCTCGGCGTCGCGCTGGCGGCAAGATCGTGGAGGAGATCGGCCTCGATGACGGCGTGATCGCCCTGACGCAGGTCGGTCTGCTCGTTAAGACCTCCTCGCGACTTGGATTGCCGGCGCGGGCGCCCCATCTCGACGAGCAACGCTGGAGCTTGCGCGAGGTTGAGCCATGGCCGCCCTGTTCAGTCCGATCCGCGTCCGTGGCCTCGCCCTCGCAAACCGCATCGTCATCGCGCCGATGTGCCAATACTCAGCTGAAGACGGGCGCATGACCGATTGGCATCTGATGCACCTTGGCCATTTGGCACTCTCCGGCGCGGCGCTCCTGACCATCGAGGCGACCTCCGTGCTGCCCGAAGGCCGGATCACCTACGCTGACGTCGGCTTGTGGGATGATGCCACCGAAGCCGCCATGGCCAGGACCCTCGAAGCGGTCCGGCGTTGGTCCGATATGCCGATCGGAATCCAACTCAGCCACGCTGGCCGCAAAGCCTCGACCGAAGTGCCATGGAAGGGAGGCGCGCAGTTTCCCCCGAACCATCCGTTGGGTTGGCAAACCGTGGCGCCATCGGCGCTCCCATTCAGCGAAGGCCAGACGCCACCGGCGGCGCTCGATCGCGATGCGCTCTGCCACATTCGCGACTCCTTCGTCGCATCGGCCGCGCGCGCCGCACGCCTTGGCCTCGCCCTCGTGCAACTGCACGCGGCGCACGGTTATTTGCTCCACCAGTTCCTCTCTCCGGTGTCGAATCGGCGCGGCGACACCTATGGGGGGTCGCTGGACAATCGCATGCGCTTTCCGCTCGAGGTGTTCGATGCCGTGCGCGCAGCCTTGCCGGCCGCGACGATCGTCTCGGTGCGGGTCTCGGCGACCGACTGGGTCGCGGGCGGCTGGGACGTCGAGCAGACGGTCGCATTCGCCCAGCGGCTGGAGGAGCGGGGCTGCGACGCGATCCACGTGTCGAGCGGCGGCCTCGATCCCACCCAGAAGATCCCGGTCGGACCGAGCTATCAGGTACCGGCGGCCCGCGCGGTCAAGGCGGCCGTCAGGATACCGGTCGTTGCAGTCGGGCTGATCACGGCCTTCGAGCAAGCCGAAGCCATCATCGGGACCGGCGATGCCGACTTAGTGGCGCTCGCCCGAGCCGTCCTCTACGACCCGCGTTGGCCCTGGCACGCCGCGGCCGAACTCGGCGGCCACGTGCGTGCGCCCGACCAGTATCTCCGCTCACAACCGCGTCAGTTCAGAGACCTGTTCGAAAGCCCCTCGATCAGCGAGTAGCGGGACGCCAGCATACGGGGAGACGCGTCGGCCCAAGTTCTCGCCTTCAGCAATTTCTCAAGTTTGGGGGCACACGCAACCCGCTGAATTTCCGTCGATCTCATTCTCAGCTTTAACGGCACGACGACAGCCGGCGACACTTCTGATGCGGTTGGTGGAAGATATTCAAAAGCATGAAACGGAGTGTTTTGTTCCGCCGCCAAAGTAGATCTCCGCCTGTTGCATGCGCTCGTGATCGCATGTGCCAAATCGGAGGAAGTTAAGGTCCAGTCTTTTGAGGATGTCGCGCCGTCCCGGGAAGAAGTCACGGAGTACGACCGCAAACACGCAATGCTCTACATTTGTCTCCTTGATCGGAGGGAGCGCGGAAGGGATTGGCCGGAGGCAGTACGGGCGTTCTTCGGCATAGATGCCGACCGCGAGCCCGAACGGGCACGGCGCGTCTCCGACAGCCATTTTGAGATGGTAACCTTTCTCCTCAACCACCGTCAGTTCGCGCTGATGAAGCAGATGGCCCCTATCGGACCCGTGGCGCGATCTCAGGTGACAGGTGCGGCAGATCGCACGCCGCCTATAGCGGCGCAACGCGCCCTTGGACATCTCCGCTGATGACTGATCAGGTCGTGAACCAGCTCATAACGCCCGTCGTTGTTGGGTTCATCCTTGTTGGCGCCAGTTTCGTCGCACCCTGGCACATCAAGCACAGCGGCCGAAAGCGCGAGGAACAGTCGGGCGGACAGCGGTCGGGCGAAACGTCCGCGAAGAAAGGATGAATCGTCTCGAGCCGCGCGCTCCTGCTTGCGGTGAGGAGTCTCGACATTTAGTCAGCGCAACATCAGCCGCAGCACTCGCTGCTTTGCGCA
>JASHVB010000503.1 GCA_030039695.1 Acetobacteraceae bacterium | reverse complement strand
CGCTGGGCGCCAAGGCGGTGCTGACCGGTCGTGCGACGCTCTATGGCACGGCAGTCGGTGGCCAGGCCGGCGCATTCAAGGCGATCAACCTGATCCGCAACGAGCTTGACAAGACAATGGCCTACACCGGCTGCCGCCGGGTGGAGGAGATCACCCCGGATATCTTCTCCGGCTACCGCCAGGGCAACCGCTTGGCCGATATGATGATGGACGCGGCGGGATAGGCGCCGCGTCCAGTCGTTATCAGCCGCCGAGATCGGCCGCCGTGATGGGATGGCGGATGATCGCGAAATAGCCGATCGCACACACCACGCCGATGCCCGCTGCCGTCATCAGCGCTGGCACGAACGATCCGGTGGCCTGCACGATGAAGCCGGTGACCATCGGCGCCAGCGCACCGCCCAGATAGCCGCCGAAATTCTGCATCGCACCCAGTGACGCCGTGGTGTTGGCCGGTGCGGCGACCGAGGCCATCGCCCATGCCGCCGAACTCGCGACATAGCCCAGGAACATCGCGGCCGAGATAAACGCCACGGCCTCGGCATTGCTGGGTACCAGCGCCGCGGCAATGGTGCAGGCGGCCATCCCGAGCAGCGAGATCGTCATCGGCACGCGGCGGCTATTGATCGGCGACATGCCGCGCCCCATCAACCAGTCGGTGAGCCAGCCGCCGAACAACCCGCCGATCACGCCGGCGACGAACGGCGCCGCGGTGGCGAAGCCGGCGCTGCGGATCGTCATATGGCGCTGCATTTCCAGATAACCGGGCAGCCACGCGGTGTAGACCCAGGTGAGGTACACCACGCCGAAGAAGCCGATAATCATGCCCCAGGTCGTGGCACAGCCAAACAAGCGGCGCCATTCGCCGAAAGTGACGCGCCTGGCTTCGCCGGTTTCGTCGCCCTCCTTGCGGTAGGCGTCTTCCTCGGCCGTCAGATTGGACGCGGTTGCGTCGCGGTACAGGAGCACCCAGAGGACAGCGACGATGACGCCGGCTATCCCCATGATGCCGAACATCCAGCGCCAGCCGACGACAAGCATGATCGCGGTCAGCAGCGGCGCGCCGATCGCGGTGCCGAGCGTGGAGGAGCAATTGAACACGCCGGTCGCGGTGCCGCGGCCTCGGACGTTGAACCAGTCGCGCACGACACGGGCCGCGGTGGGGAATTGCGGCGCCTCACCCAGGCCCAGTGCGGCGCGGCCGAACACGAACTGGCCGAAGCTGCCTGCCAGCCCGGTGAGGCCCTGTGCGGCCGACCACAGCAGAATCCCGAGACCCAGCAGGCGGCGCGGACCAAACCGGTCCACCAGGCCGCCCACCGGCAATTGTGCGAAGGCGTAGGCCCACAGGAAGGCCGATAGCAGCAGGCCCATATCGGCAACGGACAGATGCAGATCGGCCCGGATCAGCGGATTGCCGATCGCCAGCGTGGCACGGTCAATGTAGTTCACGACGCCACTAATCACGAGCAGGGTGAGAGCGGTGATCTGCATGCCGCGCACACGCGGCGAGGCGCGCCGCGGCGTGCGGGTGGCGGTCAGGGTGGATAAGTCGGGAGTCGCGTCCATCGCGTTCGTTGCTTCCTCGTTTTGTCTGACTGTTCCGGCAATCAACGGTGCAGAGCGTGCAGATCGCCGGATTTTCGCATTGACTCAGATCATTCGGTCCATTCCGACAAGTAGCGTTGGCGCACTGCTGGTATGCGGCGATGCGTTGTTCGCCGAGGTCCATGCGCGCCGGACCGGAGGGCATGCGAGTGGTTTGCCGCGCACACGCAAACGCCCGCTGTTGGCGAGATTCCTGCCGGTCAGGCCGCCTTGCGGGACTCCGCGCCTGCTTCGGCAGAATGCTGTGCGGGCCCTCGCCAGATCGCACCACGGCCATCGAATTGACCCACTGCCCGATCCGCCCTAGCGATTCCGTATGCAAAACCTCGATCGTTGCCTGAACATCTGGGACCTGCGTGCTGCGGCCAAGCGCCGCCTGCCGAAGGGCGTGTTCGAATTCGTCGACCGTGCGACGGAAGACCACATCGCGGTAGCCAACAACCGCAGCGCCTTCGAACGCATCAAGCTGCGCCACCGCGCCCTGATCGACGTATCGAAGCGTTCCGTGGCGACCGCCCTGTTCGGCAAGCCGGTCAGCCTGCCCATGGCCATCGCGCCGACCGGCGCGGCGGGCCTTTGCTGGCATGAAGGCGAGCTCGAGCTCGCCAAAGCCGCGGCAAAGGCGAAAATCCCGCTGACGCTGTCTACCGCCTCGATGACGGCGATGGAGAAAATCGCGCAGTATGGCGGTCCCGACAAAGGCGGTCGGCTATGGTTCCAGCTCTATGTTTGGAAACAGCGTGAGCTGTCGCACCAGTTGATCGAGCGCGCCAACCGCAATGGCTTCGAGGCGCTGATTGTCACGGTCGACTCTCCCGTCTCGCCCAACCGCGAATACAACACGCATAACGGCTTCGGCCTGCCGTTCACGCCGACGCCACGCTTCGTTCTGGATGTGATGCGGCATCCGGTGTGGGCGAAGGATGTCCTGGTAAAATACTTTACCACCACCGGTCTCCCGCGGCACGAGAACTACCCGCCGGCGTTCCAGAAATCGATCCTCAGCGGTGTCGGCAGCCGCGATGCGCTGCGCGCAGACTCGCTCGACTGGAATGACATCGCGCGGTTCCGCGACATGTGGCCGGGGATTTTAATGATCAAGGGTGTGAACCGGCCGGATGATGCGGTGAAGGCGATCGAGTACGGCCTCGACGGCATCATCGTTTCCAACCACGGCGGGCGAAACATGGACAGCGCCGCCGCGACCATCGATCTGCTGCCGGAA
>JASHVB010000502.1 GCA_030039695.1 Acetobacteraceae bacterium | reverse complement strand
GAACGACAATGCGACACTCGGGTCCTCGGGCCGGGATTTGGACCGATCCGAAGGCGTCCCGGATTGCGGATGAATCAGGCTGGATCGAATTCGGAATCTCGTTTCGGAATCAGGTCGTACGGCAAAGCAAAACCCGGAAGTGCGGCGAGCCGATGCGACCAGGCTTCTAGCGCTGGCCACTGCGCAATGTCCATTCCACCTTCCGCCATAAACACCATCCGACCCCAGCAACCAATGTCTGCGATGGTGGGCACATCACCGACCAACCATGGCCGGTCCTTCAGCGTGTCGTCGATGAAACTCAGCGCGACCTCTGCCAGTGGCCGGAAATAGTCCATCACCGCCGGATCGACTGCCCGGAACCGGCTGTAGTGCCTGACCTTTGCAACGGCCGTGATGTTGTCGGCTTCCCAGGACAGCCATTCGCGCGCGTGCCATTGCTGTTGCTCGGTCCCGCCTGCGAAGTGGCCTGTCGTGCGCGCGAGGTAGTCGAGGATGACATTGGACTGCACGATGGTCAGCCCGCGGTGCCGTAGCGCCGGTACCTGGCCGTACCGATTGACTGCGAGATAGTCGGGCTTTTTCTGAACGCCGTACTTGAGATTTACTGTACGAAAGCTGAACGGCAGTCGCGCCAGCGACAGGTAAAGCATTGGCTTGTAGGTCGAACTGGACGTAAAGCTGCCGAATACTGTCAGCCGGTCCGGCTTATTCTCAGCGGTGTTGGTCATAGCGTCGTCCCCGGTCGCGGTCGTCCTCTCATTCCAGGCTCGCTCGCTCGTATTCGCAAGTCACCGCGCTGGGTAACAGACCCGATGGGCGGCGAAGAAGCTCCGGCCGGCGACGCGGTCGGCTTCACCTGCCGGCTGATTATTGGTGGGACCGGGCGGAAGCGGCGGGCTGGGGCTGAGAGGCTTTGCCGAGCCGGTTGTCCGTGGACAAATCGTGGCGGGTATGGCGGTGCGTCCGCTCGATTGGCGTGCGAGCCAGTTGGATCCGCATGCGCACCTTCGACGGCGCCGTCGCATCGAGCGTGTGGTGTTGCCGAAAATGACTGAAAAGTGCCCGTTCGCCGCCATTAACCCCGGAATCTGTCGGTACGGGGTTCCGGATATTGCCGCAATGAATCTGGCGGAGGCTGCATCCAGGCTGGGTCCTTCCTCGCAAAATCGCCCGACACCGGCCTGCCTGCACTGTCCGGCGAACCTGAGCCTTTCGGGCACCTCCTGTTCAGTCCGTTTCTGCAGCCCGACAATCCAATGACCTGCACACCCTCAACGATGGTCGGACACTCAGCACGCCGAGCAGCTTCCCCGTGAAACGCCCCGTGTCGCACTGCTTTATGGGCTTTTTTTTGCATTCATGCTTCGAGAGCAGGGGTGCCATGCGGAGACGTGAGGTTTTCCAGCCGCCTTCCGGCGCCAGTACTAAGTCGTGGGGGCCAAGGGGCGTTCTTGAGCCCCCTGATGCGGACTTCCAAGGCCTCCGAAATAGGAGAAGCTGCGATGAAGTCACTGATCATCGCCGGCGCGGCGCTTGCACTCGGTATCGGCGTGGCGAACGCAGCCGCTGACGGACGCGGCACCAGCGCTGGCTATGGCGTTGGCACCGGCGAGGCGCATATTGGCGGCGGGGCGCATGTTGGCGACGGGTCCGACGCCGGGTACTTCGCGCCCGGCTACAGCGGCGGCACGGGCGCCGCGCGGATCGGCGACGGGTCCGATCCCGGATACCTGGCTACCCAGCGCTACCTCCAGTCAGCGCCAGGGCGCGGCGGCGGTAACGGGTAAGCGCCGCGGCCGCGCGCGCCGGAGAATGGCAGTGCCTGTGCCTCGCACTGCCCGCGTGAAGCCAGGGATCGGTGCATCGAAAGCACAAGTGCTGTGCCCGCAAACCCGCTTTTTCGATCCACCAGGATGAGGGCGCTTGATCGTTGGCGCGCCCTGGCGCTTACGGTACCGGTGACGTCAGCGGCGTCTCAGTCCACGCCGTCGGCGCAGAGCCTTGGCGGTGAGGATGGTGCCACGCTGGCAATCGAGCGGCATGGTGTGGTCCAACAGCGAACGTAGCAGCTCCTCGATTGCGTCCATGTCAGCAACATGGCGTGGCGTACGGCCGAAGCAACTTTATGTCGCCATTCGGCGCATGCTCCCCCATTCAGGGCGTGAGGTCGAGCGCAGCCTTGCCTGTCTCGAGGTTTGTCGGCGCGGATACGTGTTCGTGAACCACGCGCCACTGCTCGCCGACCCTGCGGTAGACGTCGGTGACCCGTAGCCAAAATGCCGCCTTCTGACCGCCTTTCAGTGTCCCGCTGACCCGTTGGAGTTCGTGGCTGTAGCCAAAGGTGGCGTCGGCGTCGATGACGAGATCGCGGAACTCAATCTCAATTGGCCCGTCATATTGATCGAAGAAAGCCTTATAGTCGGCCCGATAGGCATCCCAGCCTTTGTATTGCAACGGCGGAACGACGTCGTAGGCGACGAGAGACGGCCCTTTCTGGTAGATCGACATCACGCCGTCCAAGTTTTTCTCCTGCATCGCCTTCGTCCACTGGTCGATGAGAGCATGGATCGCCTCCTCCTCGCGTGGCCCCGCGAGCGCGCGATGCCAGCAGACACCCGAAAGGACAGAGGCGACCAAAGTCAGAAGTAGTGTGTTCCGCAACATGCTGACCTCTCAAGCACACCCGTGATGTAGTCCAAAGCGACTGCCCGAATCCTCGTATCGTTATCGCTCCGAGGTGGTGTAGTTTATTGTATGTCGACGACACGCCTCAGGTCTACATAGCGGACGCTCTAATATTCATCGTTCGCGCTCATTGTTGCTAGGATACGGCATTATGATCTCCCTACCTCATCGGACGGTTGGATGTTATGGTTGACTCGAAAGATATTGTTCGGATCATACTTGTTCTTGAGGGTGACAAGCCGATCGTAGTTATTGCCGTAAGCGGCACGGTCGCGAGGGTCGGCTTCCGCTTCCAGATAATTCACATAGGCACCCGGCGCCATGAACGGACGCATGGCATCCCAGCAGTCGCGCGTCCAGGCGATGTTGCGCTCCGCCTCAGAAGCATCGGACCAGCTCGACAGCACCAGGAAATTGAACGGGTAACGTCGGTGGGCAAACGCGGTATCAGTGGCGCCTACCCGTGAGACCGCGCCATGCACCGCCTCAAGCCACGGCCCGGTTGTGTACGGTGACGGAACCGTTTGGGCGCAGCGGTGAAATATATCAATGGCTTCATCCGGCAAGCCGTGCAGGAAGTTAGCCTTCCAATAGGCCTGACGGCCCGGCGGGAACCAAGGATCGAACATGCTTTGCATCTGCAAATAGCTCATAGGCCCGAACAGATCCAAAACTGGAGAGCCGATCCGGCGCAGCGGTGCGAGCAGCTTCTCGCCGTCCTCTGATGCACCTGAATAGCACGCCGCGACACCAATCACCGGCACACCGTCCGGTGTGCAGATACGTCCCATCTGAGTGGTCAGCTCGTCCGGGCCGGAGAATGCGAAGTCGCGGTAAAATCGCAACACGTCGCGGGTTTGCTCGATCGGATAGAGCACGCCGCCGCCAAACAGGGGGCCCAGCGAATGCAAGCGATACTCGAATGACGTGACAATCCCGAAGTTGCCGCCGCCACCGCGCAGAGCCCAGAACAGGTCCGGGTTTTCCTGTTCGCTCGCCTTCAGCAACCTTCCATCGGCAGTGACGACATCCATGGCAATAACGTTGTCGCACGCCAGGCCATGCTTGCCGATTAGCCAGCCCATGCCACCTCCGAGGGTCAACCCAGCGATGCCGGTCGTCGAGATGACCCCCATTGTGGTCGCCAGGCCAAAAGCCTGAGTTTCACGGTCGAACTCGCCGATGGTGACGCCGGGTTCGGCACGCACCGTGCGCACGTCCGGATCGACGCGAATGCCCTTCATCGCCGATAGATCGACCATCAGCCCATCGTCGCAAATCGCTTTGCCAGCGATACTGTGACCGCCGGAGCGAACCGAAACCGGGAGACCCTGCTCGCGGGCGAAGTTGACGCAGATCATGACGTCCGCGGCACCCGCGCATCGCGCGATTATCGCAGGACGTCGGTCGACACTCCGGTTGAAGACGACGCGCGCGGCGTCATAACCGGGATCACCGGGGGCGAATGACGCCCCGCGTAACGATTCTCTGAACGCCGTCACAACGGTCTGCGAAACCATCGCCAATCTCCCCGCATGCGCGACTCAGCCAGTCGCATTCCAGATGTCGCGGTGCAGCAGCCACTTGCCGCCGATCCGCTTCCACACCACCAGAAACTTGATGCTGACCCGTGCTGCCTCGCCGCCTGCCTGGGCCAAGGTCATCGACGCATGGCCGACTTCGCTTGCCATATCGCCGACAACATCGAGCTTCTCACTGCGGATACTGAAGCTCTTCATGCCGTGATCGCCGATTGCCGACGCCCAGAGCTGCTTGACTGCCTCATTCCCAGCGACGATCGGTCCGTCCGGGGGCAGGGCCATGACATCGGGTGCGAGCAGCTCGGCAATGGCCTCCACACTCCCTGCCTCAACAGCACGCTCGAACGCACGATTGTTGACTGCGATTTCCGCGGCACTCATGGTTGGGCTCCTACTGCGTCGCGTTAGTCAGGCGATGTACCATGCGGGACGCCACCGGCAGGTCACCCGGGAGTAACGGGCCTGTAACAAGGTGTCCCGTTG
>JASHVB010000501.1 GCA_030039695.1 Acetobacteraceae bacterium | reverse complement strand
GTCACCGAGCCCTATGTCCGCCGTTCGGAGCATGGCGCCCCGTGGTTCCTGGCGCGCGCGCTGCGCCGGCTGATCGATGCGAGCGGCGTTGCCAAGCCGGACATCGACGGGCTGTGCGTCTCGAGCTTCAGGCTGCTGCCAGACACGGCGGTTGGCTTCACCCAGCACGTGGGGCTGTCACCGCGTGTGCTGGAATGGTTGCCGATGGGTGGCGCGTGCGGCGTGATCGCGCTGCGGCGGGCGGCACGGGAAGTGCAGGCGGGGGACGCCGACGTCGTTGCATGCATTGCCGGCGATACCGCGAGCGAGACGAGCTTCCGCGATCTGCTGGCGAGTTTCAGCACGTTCTCGCGCGATGCGGTGTATCCGTATGGGGCAGGGGGACCAAATGCCAGTTTCGCGCTGATCGCGGACGCCTACATGCTGGCGACGGGCGCCGCGCGTGCGGATTTCGGCAAGCTCGTGGTGGCGCAGCGAGGGAATGCGCGCCGCAACCCGCTGGCACTGCTGCGTGGCGAACTGACGGTGGCGGATTATCTGGCGGCCCGGCCGATTGCGGAGCCACATCACTTGTTTGACTGTGTCATGCCCTGTGCTGGCGCCGATGGCTTCCTCGTGATGGCTGAGGCGCGGGCGCGGGCGCTTGGCCTTCCTTTCGTGCGCGTTCTCGGTGCGATCGAGCAGCACAATGCGTTCCCCCACGATCCGGTGGCGCTGCGCGGCGGTTGGGTGATTGATCGTGACGCGCTGTGGGCGCAGGCCGGGATCGGGCCTTCGGATGTGCAGCTCGTCGAGACCTATGACGACTGTCCGGTGATTTCGATGCTGCAATTCGAGGGGCTGGGGTTCTGCGCAGAGGGCGAAGGTCCGGCTTTCGTGCGGCGGCATGATTCTGTTGTTGAGGGCAGCTGTCCGCACAACACCGGCGGCGGCCAGTTGTCGATGGGGCAGGCTGGTGCCGCCGGCGGATATCTGGGTCTGGTCGAGGCCATGCGGCAATTGCTCGATGACGCTGCGGGGCGACAGGTGGCCAACGCTCGGCATGCGCTGGTCAGCGGTTTCGGCATGATCAATTACGACCGCGGACTATGTTCTGCTGCCGCCGTGCTGGGACGCATATGATCCGGTTGCAACGTTGTATGGACTGCGGCCAGGCGCAGTACCCGCCGCGCAAGTTCTGTGGTGCATGTCTGTCGGGACGTGTGAGCTGGGAGGAAGCGGATGCACTGCCTGGCTGCGTCCTGGCTGTGACCTGGTTGCACCACAGCAACGAGTCCTCATTTCGTGCCCGGCTGCCGCTGAAGGTCGGGCTGGTCCGGTTGGAGGTTGGACCGGGCGTGGTGTGTTTCGTAGCGGATGCCGCTGTCGGTGGGGACGCGGTGGTCGTTCGGACGAGGGATGACGGGCTGCTCGCCGCATCCATCATGGCGAGCGACGAAGAGGAGACACGATCTCTTGCATGATGATGCAGCACCTTAACAGGACCGCGCTCACTTCGTCGCTTCGCACCACACAATGACAAGGCTGGTCACGTTCGCAGCTTCATCTCTCTCAGCAGTCCCAGCACCGTGTCGATAAAGTACGGCAGCTCATCCTTGTAGTTCACGAACGACAGCGCCACGCCCTGGAATCCAACTTCGCTGATCGCCGCCAGCTCCGCCGCAATCTTCTGCGGAGTCCCGACCAGGGGATACGTCCCCGCGCCGCCGACGAAACGCTTGCGGTGCAGCCGATACGCCTCTGGGTCATGCGAGCCGGAGAACTTCGCCTTGTTACCCATGTAATGATCCGCGCCCGCGGTATCCTCCATAACCACGGCGTAGTGCTCGTAATACGCCTCCGCTTCGTCCTGCGACGGCCGGCATACCACGTGGCATGTCGTGTAGACGCTCACATCCCGTCCTGCCGCAGCGGCCCGCCGCCGCATGTCGTCGATCTGCGGCCGGCTGGTGCCGATCTCCACGAAGGTAGTGAACAGGAAATCGGCGGCACGTGCCGCGAAGTCGCGGCCCGGGGAGGAGAAACCGGCGTTCAGCGTCACTGGCCGGACACGCCGCGCAGATCGTAGTAGCGGCCCTTGTAGTCGAACGGTGCAGGCACCGCGTAGGTGCGTGTCATTATCTCGAACCATTCGAGGCCCTGACCGTAGCGGTCCTCGATCATCTCCAGCCCGAAGCAGCCGAACTCGTCGGGGTTCCAGCCGCAGACGATGTTCAGCCCGGCTCGTCCGCTGCTCGCGTGGTCGATCGTTGCCAGCGCCTTCGCGGCAAACACCGGATGCACCATCGGCACATGCACTGTCGCGAACACCGCGATCTGTTCGGTTAGTGGTGCTATGCCGCCGCTTCTGTCAGCGTTTCGAACGACCACTCACGCGCGTTGGTCTCCCCGCCGAAGCCGCGCCAGCGTGCAATCGGCAGGAAGAATTCCAACCCGGCCCGGTCGGCCATCTGTGCCACCGCCACGACGTCGGGCCATTCCGCTCGCCAACGCTCCGGCACCCGCGTCAGCGTCAGTCCGCCATCGGCATTGGCGGAGAAGATGCCCAGCTTCAGCCGGTTCGGGCCGTGCATCGGTTGGGGGCGTTGCTGCATCGTCGCTGCTCCGCGC
Source organism: Acetobacteraceae bacterium (assembly GCA_030039695.1). The sequence goes on along the minus strand of JASHVB010000501.1, from coordinate 1,927 downwards.
GAGTGGCCGCGAAGCTAGAATACTTTCATCGGTGTCGGAACTCGCTTTTTCCGGCACCGTTGCCCGGCGCGCAGCGATGGCGAACGCCCCCCGTGGGAGGTGGCCTGGTCGCGCCGCCTAATGCGACGACATCCCGGGACAACGCGATTGACGTTCCGCGGTTTGGGATTTACGGCAAGCACCGCAACTGATTTTCACTTGGGTTAGGATGCGAACGATGAGCGATGCAACGCCCGTACAAGGGTTCCATCATGTCGCGATCCGCGCTGTGGATTTCGACCAGACCATTCGATTCTATACCCACGGCCTCGGCTTTTCGGTTCGCTTCGGTTTTTCAGTGCCGGGGCGGATCGACCGCGCGGCGTTCATCGACGTTGGTGATGGCCGTTACATCGAGGTGTTCGGGCCGGGGTCGACGGTTCAGGCTGAAGGCCGGCGCCGTCGTGAGGACGAAGAACGCACCGAAGGCGCACTGCTGCATTTCTGTTTGCGTGTCGCCGATATCGAGGCGGCGCATGCGAAAGCTCTCGCCGCTGGTGCAACCTCGCGCATCGAACCTCGTACGGCTGCTCTGAGCAATGAGAACGGTACAACGGCTGAGGTGCAGATAGCATTCGTCAACGGACCAAACGGCGAGGTGATTGAGTTCCTGAAGAGTGAGCAACTCTGACGCGCTATCGACTGTGACGCGACTGACCTGCCGTACGGCCCGATGCACAGTGGCACTGCAGCTCGCGGCCGGTGCCGGTGCGATCGGAGAGCTGCGTTTTGGTATCCATCACGGATCTGGGTTTCGATCCGCGCGAGCGGCCGGTGCGCGACATCGCAGCCGATCAAATACATCGAGTGAAACGCCTGCGCTGCCAGGCGTAACACCCCTGACAGACCGGTTGCTGCGACGATGCGGTGGCGCGGCGATCGTTGGCGTCCGACACCGCCTGGGCACAGCATGGCCGGCGACGCTCGGTAGCGTCATTCCCTCAGCAAAACCTGCCGCACATAATCCGTGTGGGCGCCCGCACCCGGTCCGGGCCATCCCACCACATCCACCGGCGCATCGCCATCCAGCCTGATCGTTGGGCCAGGGTGCAACGTGGGTCCGATCAGCGGATCATGCACCCGCAGCACCGAGCTGCGCGCCAGAAAATGCGGATCCTGTGCGCAGTCGGCGATGTCGAACAATCGTGAGCAGGGGACGTCGGCGGCGTCCAAGATCGTCTCAGCTTCCTTGGCAGGTAGCGTCACGGCCCAGGCGGCAATCGCAGCGTCCAGTTCCTCGCGGTGCGCGCAGCGGCTGGCGTTCGTGGCGTAGCGCGGATCCGTCGCCAGTTCTGGCCGCCCGATCGCCATCATTAGCCGGGCGAAGATCAGGTCGGAGTTGCCGGCGACGCACAACCAACGTCCGTCGGCGCAGGGATAGGTGTTGGTCGGCGCCGCAGTCTCGATCGCCGCGCCGACCGGCTGCCGCACGCGGCCGTCTATCGCGTATTCTGGGAGCATGCCCTCCATCAGTGAGAACACGCTGTCCACTAGGTTCACGTCGATCACCCGCCCGCGGCCGGTGCCGGCCACGTCGCGCTGCCAAACCGCCGATAGCAATCCGATGGCCGCATAAAGGCCCGCCAAGTCATCGCTGATCGAGATGCCGCAGCGTGGCGGCGGAAGTTCGCTGGTGCCGGCTGGATGCGCGGTGAGGTGGCGCAGGCCTCCCATAGCCTCGCCGATCGCGCCGAATGCTGGTTTGTCGCGATAAGGCCCGTCCTGGCCATAGCCGCTGATCCGCGCGATTACCAAGCGTGGGTTGACGCCCTGCAGCACATCCGGCCCGAGCCCGAGTCGCTCCAACTGCCCGGCGCGCAGGTTCTCCACCAGAACGTCCGCCCGGGCGGCGAGCTTCAGCAGCGTCTCCTGCTCGCGCTTCAGGTCC
>JASHVB010000054.1 GCA_030039695.1 Acetobacteraceae bacterium | reverse complement strand
CGTCTGCTTGTGTTGCGCCGTCGCCATGTCGATCGAGCTACGATAATCGTCGGCGCACCGGAACGACACGTAGCGTGCCCGCGTGTCGGCGCCGATGCGCGCAAGGAAATCGCGGAATGGCACGCCACCCCATTTCCCGATTGCGCTCCAGCCCTCAATGCAGATGTGGCGCGTGATCTGACTGGTCTGCGGAAGTGCGGCGAGCTCGCTCAGTGTCCAAGACCGACGCTCACTTGCCAGACCCGAGACTTCCAGACGCCAGGTTCTGCCGTCGATATGGCGTACCTGATCGAGCGGGTAGTAAGCGTTGAACGGAAACGGATCTGTGATATCGGCCTCGCTATATGTTGGCGCCATACGAGCACGGTTGAAGAGCGCCGCTTGCACGCCATCATTCCAGCGCGACATCGCCCACAGCAAATGATCGACCGCGTCATCATCTTCCAGGTTGCACCCGGTCAACAGCGACAATGCGCCGATCGACAATGTGCCGCGCAGGAACAGACGGCGCGATGCGCGCTCCATACCTCTCCGATGATCTACGGGATTGATGCGGACCATCACGCCCTCCCCGTGATCATCGGTCGCAAAGTGCGCGGCACGATCGCCACCAAAGCGAGATGAATAACGATGAACGCAACGATACCGCTCATGGCAACGAAGTGAACCCGGCGCGCGATTTCGTAGCCACCGAGGGCGAGAGTCACCGGGTACAGTTGCACCGGCTTCCAGATTGCGAGGCCAGAAACGATCGAAAGTGCGATACCGCCGCCAGCGACCACGTACAGCAGGCGCTGTACTGCGTTGTACTCAGCGCCGTGTGGTAGGCGAACGCGCAGCGCCAGGTTTGCGTCGCGCCAGATTTCGCGCGGACGCAACGGGAACAGGCGTCGGCGGATGTGACCCGATGCCAACCCGTACACGACATAGATGGTGAAGTTCATCGTCAGCAACCACATCGCGGCGAAGTGCCAGGCAAGTGCACCACCAAGCCAGCCACCGAGCGTCAGCCATGACGGGAAGGCAAAAGGAAACAGCGGCGACGCGTTATAGATCCGCCAACCACTGGCCGTCATCACCGTCATCGCCGCGGCATTCGTCCAATGCGTGATGCGTACCGCCAGCGGATGGACGCGCATGGTGGGTACTCCGATGAGAAAGAAGGCGGGCGGCCTTCGGGCATAGGCCGCCCGCGCAAGGTCGATCAGGCGCGGGGGAGGAGCACGTGATCGATCACTTGAATGACACCGTTCGACTGGCGCACGTCGGCAATCGTTATGTCGGCGATGTCGCCTTTCTCGTCTTCCACCGTAATGTTTGACGAGCCGTTCATCATCAGCCACAGCCTGCCGCCACTGACGGTGGTCAGCGTCGCGCTGCCGTTGCCCGCGAGGATCATCGCGCGCAGCCTAGTGGTGTCATAGGCTCCGCGCACCACATGGTAGGTTAGGATTTTAGTGAGTGCCGTCTTATTTTCCGGCTTCACCAGGTTTGCGACCGTACCGGCAGGAAGCATGCCGAACGCCTCATTGGTCGGTGCAAACACGGTGAATGGGCCGGGGCCACTCAGAGTATGGACCAGGCCGGCCGCCTTTACCGCTGCAACCAGCGTGGTGTGGTCGGCGGAATGTACCGCGTTGGCGACGATGGTTTTGGACGGAAACATGGCCTGGCCACCGACGCGAACTGTGGGTTCGGACATAGTCTGGCCAGCGAACGCGGGCACGGCGAACGCGAGGATCGTCACGGCGAACAGGGCGGCTCGCTTCATGGTAGGTTCTCCTCTCACATTGGAGCGGCCTTCAGCGGCCGCTGTCCTCGTATCGTTGCGAGAGGGGGGTTCGGATGCAGGCACGTGCGGATTTTTTCGACCGGCACCGCAAGGCGCTGACCCGGCCGCAATGGAGCGTCAGCTAACGGGGCTGGATGCGCGCTGGATCGGGTGTCGTTGTCACTTAACGGCCGGATTGGCTGGTCATGGACTGGAAAAATCCTGGTCGGCATGGTGTCGCAACGGAAGGATCGGCCGTTTCAAGCTCGATCCCGCGAGTAACTCGGGAGAGGTAGCGACGATTGAGATTGGCAGGCTCGGGCGGCGGGTCGTGGCGGTCACGGCCGAGGAATTTGGCCTGACCAGGAGGAGGGGGAGGAGGGGGAGGAGCGTCTCGGCGAACTCGCGCGGCTGATCGTTCAGACCCGGATGGATCCTGGACGCTCGTCCCATGCCAGCAACAGATCTTTTGCCGGCCGCCTGAGAGACCAGAATTTTCGCGATTGGGAAAACTGACAGGCCGAATACGCCTGCCGCATCTCTCCCGCGGTAGGACATGTTCGCCGCGCAGCCGCGAAATTGGACGGAATTATATCAAATCGATCCGCGCGCGATGGCCGGCGGCGGTCGCCAAACGTCTGTCCGCGTGTCAGCAGTGGAGCGTCGAGCGCCTCGGCCAGCGCGACATAAGTGGCGTCGTACGCAGCAAGACTGTTCCGCAAATCCCAAATGCGCGGCAAAAGGAAATCGTGTGGGTATCGCCGGAGCGGAAAGTCCGCCAGGTCGGCGAGTGCCATGCGGCCGCGCTCACCGTCAATTTCGCCGCTCGTGGCGTAGCGTCGGATCACCTGCGCGACTTCGACATCGAGCAAATGAGGCGCGTGGAGCGTTTGATAAGGGGCGAACAACCGAGCTTCCACAGTTTTCGCCGTCGGCGCACGGAGCAAAGCTTCAAGCAGGGCCGAGGCGTCCACGACGATCACGTTCGATCGCGCTGGGTACGAACCGCCTCCGCTGGCGTCGCGGAGGGGTCGTCTCCGCGCGGCTGTGCAGCCGGGCCCGCAACTCGTCAAGCGTCGGCCGTTCCGCCACCTGTCGAAGCTCGCTAAGCAGATAGTCGGACAGCGACATGCCGGCCAATGCCGCGCGCGATTTGAGCCGGCGATGCAGTGCCTCTGGGACGTTGCTGATTTGGACCATTGTTCCCATGCGCAGAGCATAAAAACATGTGTCGCACATGGGAACTTTTACCGCCGCCATCATAGGGCTATAGCGTAGATACAGTGCTCATCATCGTTGGGAGTGGCACGCCACAAATGGCCGTTTCCTGCCGTCCCTCGGGGTAAGGCCGGTTTTCTTCGCGACGCCGTCCGGCGTCTTCCGCCCCACCTCATCCTGGTCATGGGAGGCAAACACGAAATCGTCCCACGCTGGACGCTCCAGGGGTCCGGTGCGAACCGGATTGTCACTTGATTTTCCAACCGATACGAAGCTGGGCGTGCAACAGCGCAGTGGCCTCCACCGCCGGCCACATCTCAGGCCGCAGCGAACAACTCGGGTACTTCGGCGGGGACGGATCCCCCGCACTCAAACCGGTCGGCAATGACGCGAAGCGCAAGAGCGTCGGTCTTCGTGGCCGCCTCCTGCGCCGTTGCTCCATATGCCATGACACCTGGCAGCGCAGGGACTTCGGCTAGCCAGCGGCCGCCGTCCTCCCGCTCTAGCTCCAGTTTCAGCATGCCATGAGGTCCCGGCCGCGCCCTCTCAATGTGTGCGCACGTGAGCACAGTTTGTGGTGACATAGTGGGCGCAACCAATGTTCCGAACGGAAGAACGATTCGGTGCAGATCGGGGCCCTCAGTGGCTTTTTTGCAAGAGCCGTGAATCTCAGAATACCGTGTGTCATTCGATATGGGCCATTCTGTCGCCAACGGCACACCCGGTTCCCGGGCCGGGTTGCGCGCAACGCGGGGGGTCGCGAGTGGGGGTCCTAATCCTGCCATGTTCTGATTCCTATCCCCTTAATGAGCGAGCGGGCGATACTGGCAATCGGGGAAACTGCATGGTTCGTTGGAAGTTGGCGCTGCGGACACTGATCCGGCTGGCCCCGATCGGCATTGTGGCTTTGCCGCTGACGGCGGGTCAGTACGCCGTCGGACAGACCGTGGTCTCGGCACGAACGCCCCAGGTTGGGACCGCGCCGGCAAGTGCAGTCGCGGGTAGGGACACCGCAGCCAAGCTGAATAGCTCGGAGGTTGAGGCGAAGGAAATCACCAAGCGCGTGAACGAGGCGTTGGGCGTTGATCTCAACGCCACGGTGGCGAATTGGGAATCAGAATTGGATCGGATGGAGACCGACCTCCGCCGGCCAGGTGTGGGGTGGTCGCAGCTCGATGCCTATCGTGATGAACTGCAGCGGGTACACGCGCAGATCGCAGCGTTATCGACGCGGCTTCAATCCCAGCAGGATGCGGTCAGAGCGCAGCTGAGTGCGCTTGGGCCGGCTCCGGCCGCGGGCGAATCCCAACCCCCTCAGACCGAGCTCAGCCGCGCTCGCCTGAACTACCGGCTTGGACTTCTTGTCGGGGGGAAAGCATCGTCCGGGTCTGCGGAGCTGCGCGTCGATGACTTGCTTAACAAGATTGAAGATCTAAGAAGAGACGAGTTCGCGTCCTATCTGTCGAGGCCTATCCCGGGCATCTATTCGTACCAGACCTGGTCCAAGGTGCCGGGCGATATCCCGGAGGCTGTCCAGCGCGTCCGCGATCTGGTGAGCAAATGGTGGCAGGGTGGTCAGGATCGGGGCGGCGTGGTGCGGGTTGGACTTGAGACCGCGCTGCTGTTTTTGTTGCTGTGCGTTGTCGGGTGGCGCGGGGTGCACAAGCTTCGCGCTTGGCATGGGCCCGGCGAGTTATCATTCTGGCGGCGCGCGTCGGCGGCGGCGGGCGTCATCCTGTTTCGTGTCCTGCCGGTCGCTGCTCCGATCATGTTTGCCTATGTCGCGACAGCCGCGGATCAGCCATTCCCCTACCGATTGAGTTGGCTGTTCTACTTCGCCGCGGAATCCATCGTGATCGTGTTCACGATGGGCGCACTGGTGACCACGGTATT
>JASHVB010000500.1 GCA_030039695.1 Acetobacteraceae bacterium | reverse complement strand
CCATGCCAGGGTCGGATGTGCGCTGCGACCGCCGCTGAAGTGCTCGCCGCCGCGCGCCGCGTGCCGGTGCGAGAGATCGAACCGTACCGCACGCGTTTCCCCACCAAGCCTGTCTCGGTCGGCGAAATTGCCGCGGCTCTGTCCCCCCACGCCACTGCGGCCATGTGATGGAAGTCGGCATTGACGTCACCATCGGCGGGACGTTGGCGCACATTGTGTGCCGCAGTGATGACGGCAGCGTGCGTATGGCGAATTTGCCAAGCACGCGCGCAGATTCAGGTGGCGCGGTGCTGTCCACCCTCGACATGGCGCCCGACGAAAGGGGGCGTGCCGTCATCGGCGATCAGCCGTTTCGCACACGGCACCACCGCGGCGCTGGGACGCAAAGGCGCCTAGATCGGCCTGATCGCCACCGAAGGCTTCCACGATTTGCTGGAGATCGACCGGCTGGTACACCCGGCCGCGGCGGATGCCATCGACGGCAAGCGGCCATCAAGCTTGCGCAAACCTCACGTCTTCCTATCCTGCGGTGGCGATGCGTCCACGCTATACCACGGGGTTCGGCCTGCCGTTTGTACTGCTGTCGCTCGCAGTGCAAATCGCCGTCGGTGCGATCGTCCCGCAGCCGCAGATGATAGAGCTGGCGCGGCTCAGCCAGACCGCGCCGTTCTGCCACGCCGGTACACCGCAGGGCGATACCTCGCCGCTTGCGCCGCACCGCGCGCCGCATCGCATCTTCTGTCCGCTCTGTGCGGCGGTCGCCGCATCGGGCCATGTGCTGGCCGGCGGCGAGCCGCCGCTGCCCGCGCTGTCGCTTGTCGTCGCAGCTGCGCGCGAGGGTATGACACCGCCAGCGACAGCCCCGCCGGTCGCGCCATCGAATGCGGCGCAGCCGCGCGGTCCTCCCTTCCTGGCCTGAGTCTTCGGCCGGCTACGCGGCGTCGGGCGCCGCACAACTCATGTCCAGGAGCTTCATATGTGTCGCTTTGTCACGCCGGCCGCGGTCGCCGCGGCGGCAGTCTTGGCGGTTGCACCGCCCGTCGCGCAATGCCTCGCCGACGCACCTATGTTGTTCGGAATGCTGATAATCGGCGATCCGACGCTCGCCGATGAAGTCTCGCCGCCACCCGTCGTCTATCAGCCGCACACTGGCGACAGTCATCTGTGGCGGGGCCGTGACGATCAGCGGACGCTTCCGGTCGCGCTGCCGAACTTGCTGAGGGGTCGATACACCGTGACCTGGCACGGCACTTCGCTCGATACGCACAAGACGCAAGGCCGGTTCGACTTCACCGCCGGGTCTTGAGCGACGGAGATGCAAGCCGTCCTTCTCGCGTCGCCGCGCGGCGCACACGTGGTGGCCCTGGCATCCTTGTTTGGTACCCTGGTGCCATTGGCCTGCGTCGCACCGGCGGACGCGGCCGTGGCAAGCCAGCGGCTGGCCGCGCTGGCGCGGTGGTCTGCCGGTCTCGCGCTGCTCCTGGGCGTCGCTTGGCTGCTACTGCAATCCGCCGTTATCGTCGGCGCCGCGGTGCTCACCAGCGCGCCGCGCGCGGCTTTGCTGGTGTGTGGCCAGCCGCAATTCGGCCACCTCGTTATGCTTCGTCTGGCACTATTGGTCCGTGTTTGGCCGCTGTTGCGGCACGATCATTGGCGACGCGGATGTGCGTTGATGACGACCGGCGCGGCACTGGCGATGCAAGGTGCGATGGGTCACGCCGGCGCAACGCCCGGTGAAGCAGGAACAGCCCTGGTGGCGCCGGAGGGATTGCACCTGCGCGCAGCAGGCGCGTGGCTCGGCGGCTTGTTGCCGCGCCTGCCGCGGATCGCCTCGCTGTCGCCGCATGCCGCGTCGACCGCACGCCATGACTTTTCTCCCATGGGACTCGGCGCGGTGCGGCTGACCGCCGGCACGGCGATCGTGCAGGCATGGGACCTGATCGGCAGCCGCGCAGGCCTGATCAGCACCCATTACGGCCACATCGCGTTGCTAGAACTCGTCTTGTTCCTACTGCTGTTGTGCCTCCCATGCATCAACCGATTGGTGCTGACCGCTCGGTTGCGCAAATCCGACGACGCGCGCCGGCTCATGCGCGGATCGCTTGCGATGGAGGCAACGCTGGGCGTAGCTGGTCGGCGGTGCAGCATTCCCGGTGACGCTGAGTTTCGCGCGTGGCGTCCGGATCACGACGACAGCAAACGTGCAAAGGCTCGCCGCGGCGATGCCGGCTATGGAGCACCGCGGCATGCGCGATGAGATGCCAGTGAGTGGCGTGGGTTCGAAGTGAAGGAGAGGCGCGCAATGACCACGGCGACGAACATGCAGACCGCACGTCCACCGAGACAGCGTCCGCCGCAGACGTTCGTCTTCGCAGTCGTCGGCCTGTTGGTTGCGGTGATGCTGTTAGGTGCAGGCGGATTTCTCTGGCTCACCGGCGCGACCGGTGGCCCCAGCATCGGTGGGCCGTTTACGCTGGTGAACGATAATGGCAAGACCGTTACCAACAAGGAATTTCGTGGGAAGTACATGTTGGTGTATTTTGGCTACACCTATTGCCCGGATGTGTGTCCGACGACGTTGAACTCGATTGCCCAGGCGATGGACCGGTTGGGAGCTAAAGCGAAACAAGTGCAACCGATATTCATCACCGTGGATCCCCATCGTGATACGCCCCCGGTCATGAAACAGTATGTGTCGGCATTCTCGCCATCACTGGTCGGCTTGACTGGCACTCCGGCGCAGATCGCGGCGGTGGCAAAGGAGTACCGAGTGTACTATGCCAAACACGTTACCGGTCCTGGGCCGAATGATTATTCTATGGACCACAGTTCGATCATTTATTTCATGGGCCCAGACGGAAAGTTCATCGCGCCGATCGCGGCGGGCGATTCGGGGGCGGAGATGGCAAAGGACATTGCGAAGCTGGTGTCGTAGCAAAATACCTCTACCGCTTCGCGAGAGAGGTATAATTAACACCTGCGAGTATTCCTGCCACCGCAACGACAATCACCGTCGCCAGCGCATACAGCTCTGGCGTCGGGCCGATGCGCATCGACGAGAAGACCACCATCGGCAATGTCGACGCACCCGGGCCCGAGGTAAAGCTCGCCACCACCACATCGTCAAGCGACAAGGTGAACGACAACAGCCATCCGGATACCAGCGCCGGTGCCATCAGCGGCACAGTGATCAGCGCGAACGCTCTCCATGGCGTCGCGTACAGGTCTGCCGCCGCTTCCTCCAAAGTGGTGCCGGCGTCGGAAAGCCGCGCGCGAACCACCACCGCCACGTATGCCACTGACACCGAGGCGTGCGCTAAAATCACGGTAAGCGCGCCGCGTCGCGCCGGCCAGCCGATGGTCTGCGCCAGCGTCACAAACAAAAGCAGCAGCGATAGGCCAGTAATGACTTCCGGCAGCACCAGCGGTGCCAGCACCGACGCCTGAAACAGGCCGCGCGTTTGGAATGCGCCGAAGCGCGCGAGTACGTAACCGGCGAGAGTGCCGATGACCAATGCGATCGTTGCGGATACGGCAGCGATGCGCAACGACAGCAGTGCGGCGTCGATCAGGTTGTCGTCGTGGGCGAGTATTACGTACCAGCGCGTCGAAAAACCGGCCCATTCCGTGACCAGCTGCGAATCATTGAAGCTGAACGCGATCAGGAACGCGATCGGGGCATAGAGAAACGCGTAGCACCCGATCATCCAGGCAAGGAGCGGGCGCGTATTCATGCTTGCGCTCTGCGCGCCCGGCGCACGAGTTGGTAGATTGCCGCAGGCAGGAGGAGCAAAATAACCAGCAGCACACATGAGAGAGCCGCAGCGGTGGGCCAGTCACGGTTGGCAAAGAACTCCTCCCACAGCACGCGGCCAATCAACTGAGCCTGCGGTCCACCGAGCAACTCGGGAATGACATACTCGCCGACGGCGGGGATGAACACCAACAGCATGCCGGCCCACACGCCAGGCAGCGATAGCGGCAGCGTGACCGAAACAAACGCGCGCCAGGGCGGCGCTCCGAGGTCGCCCGCCGCGTCGAGTATTGCCGGATCCAGCCTGGTCAGCCGCGCATAAAGCGGTAGCACCATAAACGGCAAGTAGGTGTAGACGACGCCGATATACATTGCCGTTTCGGTGTAAAGCAGGCGCATGTGCGGCAACCCTATCCAGCCGAGCGTCGTGTCGATCCAGCCGCCATCCTGCAAGAGTCCGATCCAGGCATTGATGCGCATCAGGAAGCCGGTCCAGAACGGCAGCATCACCGCGAGCAGTAGCGTGCCGCGTCGGTGCACCGGTGCGCGGGCGATGGCGAGCGCCATCGGGTAGCCGATCAGCAGGCATGCCAGCGTGGAGAGACCGGCGACCCTGAGGCTGAGGCTGAAGGCGTGGCGGTACAGCGGATCGGTCAGGACGCGCACGAAGTTGTCTGCACCACCGTGGAAGTGCGGCGTCCAACCGCTCCAGGCCAGCAGCGGTGCGTAAGGAGGGATGCTGTCGGTGGCACGCGACAGTGCGATGCGGAGCACGATAGCAGCGGGCGCCAGCAGGAAGAGCGCCAGCCAGCACCAGGGAAGCGTCAGGGCAACCGTCCGGCCGCGATTCATGGACGGCCGGCTGCCCAGTGTCGGTGCCTTTCTACCACTGGCTCGTTCCGCTGTGCCGGCGCGTAGGACTCCTCGGCTCGCGTGCCCTGCCATCAAAGCTCTGCATCGCCGGTCACCCTATTGCTCCTGAACCCCGCTTTGGTATCCGTCCCCAGACTAGCAGGCTTCCCACCGATGGCGGACCGGAGTTGCCCATTCCTTTGGTATCTCGTGATACGTCACGTCAGAATCCGGCTCATCGTCCTACGGAATGCGGCCGGGCTGCCGGTCGCTGCCTGGCTGGCGACGACCCGGTTACGTGGAGATTCAGCCTCGATCGGTTGGTTGGGGATGGACTGACACCATCCCAATAAGGCACGCTCACAGACGCACGATGGCCGGGCCAGGGCCAGCCATGACGTCGGCTGCGTTGCTCGCGACGACCATGTGGAGTTGTAGAAGGATACGTCGGATGAACGTGATGACCGCTATCGCATCGCAAGACCTCACCCGCACGCTGGCAGAGCGTGCACGCACGCTGACCTACGCTGACATTCCGCCGGAGGTGAGGGTCTGGGCGCGGCAATGCGTGCTCGACTATCTCGCGTGCGCTCTGGCCGGCTCACAGGACGAGCTCAGTGGGATACTCCTCGCTGAGCTCGCCGACCAGGGTGGCACGCAAGCCGCGACAATCGTGGGACGCGGTGTGCGCCTGCCGTCGGCGTCAGCGGCGCTCGTGAACGGCGCGTCGTCGCACGCACTGGATTTCGATGACGTCAATTTGGCGATGCCCGGCCATCCGTCCGTTGCGATCCTTCCCGCGTTGCTCGCGCTGGCGGAAGAATACGGCAGCAGTGGCGCCGATATGCTGACCGCTTTCGTCGCCGGCTATGAACTGCAATGCCGAGTCGGCCGGATGATCGCGCCAGGGCATTATGACGCACTCGGCTTCCATTCCACCGCGACGGTTGGCAGTTTCGGCTCGGCCGCTGCGTGCGCACATCTGCTAGGGCTGGATGCGCAACGCTTTGTCACGGCGCTTGGAATAGCCGGCACGCAGGCGGCCGGGCTGAAGTCGATGTTTGGCACGATGTGCAAGCCTCTGCATGCTGGGAAGGCGGCTTATCACGGGCTGCTGGCGGCGAAGCTGGCGTCCCGTGGCTTCACCAGCCGAATGGATGTGCTGGAATGCGCGCAGGGCTTCGCACGCACGCATAGTCCAGATTTCCATCCGGAACGCGCCTTGGAGGTCCAGGCGGGTGAGTGGTACATTCGCAGCAATCTTTTCAAGTACCACGCTGCATGTTACATGACCCATGCGCCAATCGAGGCCGCGCGCAAGCTGCGCGAACAACATGGTGTGACGCCCGACCGCGTCGAGCGGATTCGGTTGCGGCTGGACGAGGCGAGCGATCGCATCTGCAACATCCCGAAGCCTCGCACCGGGCTGGAAGCAAAGTTCTCGTTGCGGCTTACTACAGCGATGGGGCTCGCAGGAGTCGATACCGGGCGTTTGGCGACCTATTCGGAGGGTGTTGCTGCCGACCCAGTCCTGGTCGACTTGCGGGACAAGGTGGAGTTCGAATTCCGTCACGACATGCCGAGCACCTTGGCGCAACTTGAGTTGCTGCTGACGGACGGCACGCGCGTCACGGCGCAGCATGACTCCGGCGTGCCGGCGACGGACGTGGACGCGCAGGGCAGGCGGCTTGAAGAGAAGTTCACGTCGCTGGTGGAACCGGTGCTCGGCGCCGAGCGTTGCCAGACGCTGATCGCGCAGATCGGCAGTGTCGATCGCCTGCCAGATGTACGGGAGATGATGCGCCTGAGTGCTGCCTGAGACCCACGACACTACCTGGGAACGACGGCGGGATTGACCCGGCCATGTGCGCTCTAAAGCGCGCAAGAGCGAACGGTCGGCACTGCCGCAGCGTCATGACGGATTGCGTTACCCCACAACCGCTGCGCGATCCGTACCGCATTCAGCGGGACACCGTTACCCCACTGATCTCCGGCGACGAACATCATAATGGAGCACCTGGACGATCGTTAAGACCCTGCCGAATGCCGCCTCGGGGTGCACCAGCGGCACGTCTTCCCGCATGCGAGACCCCGAACAGTTGTCGATGACGACCGCACCCTGCCGTACCGCGGCGGACCAAACTCGCGCGATACGCCAGGTCCGGCTGAGAACAATGCGACGTCGATACCGGCGAATCAATCGGCGGTTAGCGCCTCGGCGATCGGGCGTTCGCCGCGAAAGCGCAGCGGTCACCCAGCTGAGCGCGGTCAGTCAAATGGCTGCAGACGCGACATCGGGCAGTTGCATTGCTCCAGGCAGAGCATGAACGCGGCACCCGTGGCGCCGACGATCAGAAGGGCGGGATTTCGTTCACTCGTACGCATTCGTCTCGGTCGTCTGGCCGGATGAATGGGCTTCCCGGAAAGCGAAGGCCCCGTTCGTGACCGGCGGGCCCTGGGTTTTACGATGTCGTTGCTGTCAACACGCATGCCCAGGCTGCCCCGGCGGGGAGGCGATTGCGGACCGTGCACCTCGCGCGGCAAGACGTATGGCTAGAATAGCGAAATGGAGGACAAGCGTAGACCAGGATCAGCGACCCGTGGAACCCCGGGCTGGAGGCCCACCCTGTGATCGTTAGTTCGCGACCCACCGGCGGGCCCCCGACGGCCGATGTCGAACTCGCAATAACAGCATGCTCACGCA
>JASHVB010000499.1 GCA_030039695.1 Acetobacteraceae bacterium | reverse complement strand
CCTCGCATACCGGAACGACGCGGTCGATGATTGTGGGTGGGGTCGAACAGCGCCGCGGCTTCTTCGCTGTCGTCAGGAAGCGCGAGGTTGCCCCGGCTTCATGCATCATGCGCACGTGCGTCCGGTTCCGATGCGGAGCGTGCTGCCGGAATCGCCGCCGAGCGCAGTGCGGAGCGCAGACAAGGCCGCCACGATCGAAGGAAGAGCGCGCGGTGCGCGATTGGCGGCGGCGCGTGTCGGTGTTTGCAGGAACCAGCGGACGGGGCGCGTGTCGGTGGGGCTAGGCCGGAGGGTGAAGGTGCCGTCGGACGTGTGGATTGTTATGGCGTCGGCGGTTGGCGTTATGCGGGCGGCAATGTTCCACAAGAGCAAGCAATCACGCACCAGATTGCAAACCTCGCCCGTGCTGAGCGCGGGTGAGGACGCAGAGCACAGCGACGCGGGTGAGGATGCTTCGGGCGGGGCTGTGCTGAATTCGGCAGTCGCACCTGGCATCGCTTGACTGCTCGACCTCTCCCGCTCCGGGGGAGAGGTTTCGCCAGTCACAGTCGCGGCCCCGAAAACATCTCCGCGGCCACCTTGCGATACTGCCACTTGCCGTCCGACAGCGTGCCGTTCCACGCGCCGTTCTCCACCACTACCCTCCCGCGCAATATCGTGAGGCACGGCCACGCCTCCATTTTGCGGCCCTCCCACGGCGTGTAGTCGGATTCGTGCAGGTCCTCGGCGCGGATCACCCGCTTGTCCGCCGGATCGAGCACACAGAGATCCGCGTCGGATCCCGCCGCGATTGCGCCCTTGCGCGGATACAGCCCCATGATCTTTGCCGCGTTCGTTGACACGAGGTCAACATAACGGTGTAGCGAATAACCACGCCGGCCGACCATCTCGGTATACATGAGCGCAACGCGCGGCTCGACACCGGCGTTGCCGCCGGTGGTATCGTCAATCCGCGCGCCCTGCAGCTTCTTCGCCAGCGTGCAGCAGATCTCGTCGGTAGCCACGCAATTGATGCTGCCATCCAGCGTGCCGGCCCACAGAGCCGCCTGGTCCTCGGCCGACTTCAACGACGGGTACGTATGATAGATCTGTCCGCGCGGTTTCTTATAGTCCTCCGACGTATACAGCATGTACTGATGCAGACTTTCACCATAGATCGGCACGCCGCGTGCGCGGGCCTCGCGGATTGCGCTGACGCCACTGGCTGCTGACGTATGCATCATGTACAGGGCGGTTCCCGTCACCTTCTCTGCAAGGCGGATCACGCGGCGGAAGGAGATGTCTTCGCTCAGCGTGTTGTGTACTTCGGCCAGATTCTCAAACCCCGTACGACCTTCGCGGATCAGCTTGCCGTACATGTGCATCACGATGTCATTGTCCTCGGAGTGGATCACCCCGAGGCCTTGATTTGCCGCCAGCACCTGGAACACTTCCCAGATGTCGCCGAAGTCCACCATGCGTCCCTTGCGGCTCGGCGTGATATCCGTGGTGAAGATCTTCACCGTCGGAAAACCCGCCTGGATCGCCTCAGCGAGCTGCGCTGGCAAATCGACCGGCAGCGCCCCCTCCACCATGATGTGCTGCGCGTAGTCGCAGGCACAGTGGCCCTTCCAATCTGCCTCGCGCTTTTCGATCGCGTCGCGCACGTTGACACCCTGCGACGCGCGGGTGAAGTCAATGATCGTCGTGGTGCCGCCATGCACTGCCGCCCTGCCCACGACATCGGGCGGATCGGTCAGACCCGCACTGCCATCGGGATTGGGCAGGAACCACTTGCAATGCACGTGTGGATCGATGCCGCCGGGCATGACGATCTTGCCCGTCGCGTCGATCAGCCGCGCGCCGTCCGCGATCGGCAGGCTACTTGGCGCCGCAACAGCGACGATTTTTTCCCCGGCGATCGCCACGTCGAACACGCCTACGCCCTGCGGCGTGACCACCATGTCACTGCGCACCACCAGATCGACCATTGCGCCGCCCTCCCCCTTTCGATCAATCCTGCATGGTTCCGCTTCTGCCACGCCGCTGCAAGATCGGCTCGCCCACGCGGCGGAGGTGTGCCACGAGCTGTTGCGCTGGCAGCGGCAGTTCCCTCTCCCGGCGAACGCAAACGTACAGCCGCCGGACCGACCAGCGATCCGTCAGCCTTACCATGCGGATTGCCATCGTCTTGCGACAACGCTGCGCCGCCGTTTCCGGAACGATCGCTGTCCCAACCCCGTGCGCAACCATGCGGCAGACGGCATCAAAACTGCTCAGCCGGATGCGCAGCCTGAGCGGCTTACCGGCCTGCATCGCATGTTGTGCCAAGTGCAGCTGCAACGCGTTGTCGGCAGCCATGCCGACGAACGGCCGATCGAGCAATTCGCGAAATCCGACCTGCCGCCCGGTCGCAGACGGATGGCGCAGCGGGGTTACGACAACCAGACGGTCGATCGCGAACAATAGTGCCTCAAGACCGGAAAAATCGACGATGTCCGCCACCACGCCGGCATCGGCGTAGCCGGCGGCGACCGCACGTACGATGTCATAGCTCGACTGCTCCTCAACATCGACGTCAATGCCGGGATTTTTCGTCAGAAAAACCCCAATCGCTTCGGGCAGAAATTCGCTCAGCGCCGATGCGTTGGCCAGCAGCCGGACCCGGCCTTTCACTCCGCGGGCGTATTCCGATAATTCGTCCCTCATACACTCGACCTGGTGCAGTACCAGTTGCGCATGATGCACCAGCGCGCGGCCCGCCGGGGTTAGAGCGACGCCGCGGCGGCCGCGCTGCAGCAACGCCACGCCCGCGGCTGCCTCCATGCCGCGGATACGCTCGCTGGCCGAAGCCAGCGCAAGGTTGGATCGCTCGGCGCCGTGCGTGATGTTGCCCGCTTCGGCGACGTGCAGGAACAACCGCAGGTCGACCAAATCGAGATGCATCGTGCGTGCTCCCATGGCTTCGGCTTGAACGAAGGCATGGCACGGAACTTCCCGATTGTCAGCCGCCGGCGCGCTGTCCAGTTTCACCGGATGACGGACCTCACTCTTCAGGGCATTGCCGTTGCAGCAATCTTTGTCCTTGCCGGCTGCATCAAAGGCGTCGCCGGCATGGGTCTTCCGACGGCCGCCATCGGCCTACTCGAGTTGCTCATGCCGCCGGCCGAGGCCGCGGCGTTTCTCGTCATTCCCTCGCTGGTTACTAATGTCTGGCAATTCCTGGCGGGGACATACCGTGTCGTGCTGCTGCGCCGTATGTGGCCGATGCTGCTCGCGATTGCGCTCGCGACCTGGTCAGGCACCGGCCTCATTGCACGCGCCGGCACGGGCAACGCAACAGCGGCACTAGGCACGACCCTGACCGCCTATGCGGCCGTGGGTTTGGCGAAAATCCGCGTCTGCGTCGCGCCGCGCCACGAGCCCTGGCTCTCACCGATCATCGGCGCAACCACGGGGATCGTGACCGGAGCGACCGGCGTGTTTGTCGTTCCGGCCGTACCTTACCTACAAGCGCTCGGCCTGGAAAAGGACGCTCTGGTGCAGGCACTGGGACTATCGTTCACCGTCTCTACCGTCGCATTGGCCGCTGGACTGACCAGCGACGGCGTGTTCCAGCTGCACGTCGCCGGCATGTCAGTGCTGTGTACTGTTCCAGCCCTGGCTGGCATGATGTTCGGGCAGTCGATCCGAGCTCGAATCGATCATGCGACGTTCCGCTTGGTGTTCTTTCTCGCTCTGCTGACCCTCGGCGTCGATCTCGCTGTTCGATCGGTTATCTGATTGATGTGCAATCGGCCGTTCCGAAGCCAGCTTGACAGGCTCGGGTAAAATGCCGCGCGCTGTCCCCGGACTGCAGGGGCTGGTCAATTGAGTCACCGAGCCCACCCCGATCGCAAAGGTCACAAAGAAGCTTTACTTTGATCCGTGCCGACCGTGAAAGCGGGGTACCGACAACAAGACAGTCTGGGCGAGGGTCGAGCGGTTCTGGCCTTGGTGACAATTTCGAACCACGACGACACAGACCCTCGAGCGCTCGCCCCGGCCGAGCGGCAAGCTCCCCTATCGTGACCCGCCAAAAATATCCCGGAGCACGGTGCCCGCAACGCCCGCTTCCGCTGCCTGCGCGGGCGGCACTTCCGCCTTGCCCATATACGGCGCCAACGCGTGCGCCAGGTTCGGCATGGTCAGCGTCTGCAGCCAGATCCGCCCCGGCCCGGTCAGCGAGACCAGAAAAACGCCATCGCCGCCGAAGATTGCGTTGGCGATGCCGCGGATTGTGGTGACGTCGAAGGACACGCTCTCCTCGAACATGCCCACATGGCCCGGATGCACGAGCAGCGTCTCTCCCGGGGCGAGCGCGTGGCTGACGATTTCGCCGCCGAGCTCCACCCAGGCCTCGCACGTGCCGGACAGCTTCTGCAGCACGAACCCTTCGCCGCCGAAGATACCGGCGCCGAGCGAGCGTTGCAGCGCCGCGGTCAGCTCGACGCCCTGGGTGGCACAAAGAAAGCCGTGCCGGTGCACGAAATATCCGCGCCCCGGCTGCACTTGCAACGGCAGGATCTGCCCCGGCACGCGTGCCGCGAAGGCAACCGCCCCCTGCCCGCCCGCCGCCGCGAATTCAGTCATGAAGAGACCGCCGCCGGAGACGGCGCGGGTGATTGCACCCCAGAGACCGCGAGCGCCCGCGGTGGCTGTGGTCGTGCGCATCTGCACGTCGGGCGTCATCCAGGAAAGCTCGGCTGGTGGCGCAACGATCACGTCACCCGGCTCCAGGCCGATTTCCAGCACCGGCAGCGTGGTGCCGATAATGCGAGACTGCATGACGCCTCGCCTTCGCAAAAATGTCGGAAGCAGTATGGCATGCTGGCTGGGAGTGCCCAGCATCACGCGTCTGAGAGGCGATGGCACCTCAACGGCTTAGGCCCCGCGGCCACCACCAGCAGCGGCGGGATGCGCTGGGATGTCGCGGGTGCACCCACGAGCGCGCCCACGATGGCCGATCCGGCCGAGACGACGACCATCGCCTCGATCACGCTCGGGACCGCGCGCCTGCGCGATCGCGGTTGGCGTGGTCACCGCCCGATCCTCCATCGCCCGGGCCGGGGGCACGACGTGGTTTGCAGATTGGCTGGCATGCAACCGGGTTGCACCAATGGGGACGAGGATCGATGGTGCGCGGATGGACACGTATGACGTGGATGTGACGGTAATCGGCGCGGGGATCGCCGGGTCGAGCGCCGCCGCAGCGCTCGCCGCCGACCGGCGCACCGCCCTGATCGAGGCGGAGGAGGCGGCCGGCTATCACACCACCGGCCGCTCCGCCGCAGTCTGGGTGCAGAATTACGGGCCGCCGGACGTGCGCGTGCTCTCGGCGCTGTCACGGCCCTTCTTCGAGCACCCCCCTGTTGGATTTGCCGAGGTACCGCTGATGACGCGACGCCCCGTCGTGTTCCTGGCATGCCAAAACCAGCAGGCGGACCTGGCCGCGCTCCATGCCGAGGGCAGCGGCCTGCGGGAGATCCCGCTAGCCGACGTGAAGGCATTGGTCCCCGCACTGCGTGATGGCTACGCGGCTGCCGCCGCGGCAGAGGACGACGCGTTCGACATGGACGTTGCCGCGCTGCACCAGGGATTCCTGCGTCAATTGCGTGCGCATGGTGGCGGTCTGGCACTGCGCCACCGCGCCCGTCGGATCGAGCGCCGCGATGGACGCTGGGACGTGGAAACCACCGCCGGGGCCGTGTTTCGTTCGCCGGTGGTGGTAAACGCCGCCGGTGCCTGGGGCGACGAGGTTGCTTCGATCGCCGGGGTCGCGACGCTCGGCCTGTCGCCATGCCGGCGCACCGCGGCGATCATCGATCCATCGCCCTACGACGTGGCGCGCTGGCCGATGCTGGTCTCGGTCGGTCACGATTGGTACGCACGCCCCGAGGCGCGCACGCGGCTGATGGTGTCGCCTGCCGACCAGACACCGATGCATGCGCACGACGTCCAGCCGGACGAGCTGGATATCGCCATCGGCATCGACCGGATGCAGCAGGCGCTGGACATCTCGGTCCGGCGCGTTGAGCGAAGCTGGGCTGGCCTGCGCACGTTCACATCAGACGGCAGCCTGGCAATCGGCTGGGATGCCGCGTCAGAGGGCTTTTTCTGGTGCGTTGGCCAGGGCGGCTACGGCATTCAGACCTCGCCGGCGGCCGGGCGGTTGGTCGCGGATATGCTAACGGGGCGAGATCCGGGGGATGCGGGCGGAATTATCCGCGCGGTCGATCCGCGGCGATTCCATCCGCCGCCGCCCTCGTCACTGCGACGTGTGTAGTGCCAAAGCAATCTCGCGATGGAGATTGTCTGAGCGTTGAGCGCCAAACGACCAACGAAACGGGAGGCCGCCATGCACGGCACTTATGAAAACTTTGCGGTCGAGCGCATCGTCTATGGTCACCCCGCCGCTGAGGTATTGGCCGCGGAAGCCGCTCGTATCGGCGCCCGCCGCGTGTTCATGCTGATCAGTCACACGCTCGATCGCGAGACCGACTGGGCGAACGCGATGCGGGCAGCGCTGGGCGAGCGCTACGCCGGCTCTTACGACGGCATGCCCCCGCACACGCCACGTGACGCTGTGCTAGATGCGACAAATGCCGCGCGCAGCGCGGGCGCCGACCTGATCGTAAGCTTCGGCGGCGGCTCGCTGACCGACGCAGCCAAGATGGTGCGGCTCGCCTTGCAGCACGACATACGCCGCATCGAGGATTTCGATCGCTTCGTCGTGCGCGTGCAGCCCGACGGAAGCCGCGTCGCGCCGGACTACGCGCCGCCGGAAATCGGCCAGATCGCCATCCCCACCACGCTTTCGGGCGGCGATTTCAATCCGCCGGCGGGCTGCACCGATCCGCGCACCATGCTGAAAGAGATCTATCGCCATCCGCGGCTGATGCCGCGCGTGATCGTGCTCGATCCTGCGATGACACTGCGCACGCCCATGTGGCTGTGGCTCTCCACTGGCATCCGCGCTCTTGACCACGCGGTGGAGACGATCTGCGCCGACGCCGCCGATCCGCGGTCGTGGCTGGAATCACTGCACGCAGTGCGGTTGCTGCGTGCGGCTCTGCCGCGGACCAAGGCCGATCCGTCGGATCTGTCAGCACGCTTGGACGCGCAGCTCGCGGTGTGGCTGGCGACAGAACACAATCGGTTCGGCATATCCATGGGTGCGAGCCACGGTATCGGCCACGTGCTCGGCGGGACGTGCGACGTCCCACACGGTTATACGTCGTGTGTCATGTTGCCTGCCGTGCTGCGCTGGAACGAGCCGGCGAACGCGGCGCGACAGAAGTTGGTGGCGGAGGCAATGGGTGCGCCGGACCGACCGGCTTGGCAGGCGCTCGACCTATTCATCGCCGGACTCGGTCTGCCGCGCACTCTGGCTGCGGTCGGGGTGACGGACGCACAATTCGCGACGGTGGCGCGCGCTGCGATGCTGGACCACTACTTGCATCGCAATCCGCGACCGGTGCACGGCGAGGCGGACGTACTGGAAATCCTGCGTCTCGCGGCGTGAGATGCCCGGGTACCCCGGACTGACATGGGACGTCTCGTTAGCCATGGCGGCATCCGATCCCAGCCTCGCTGATCAAGGGGCGGCAACCAACCCAGAACCCAGCGGTCGATCGTCCCGACCCAACGCTAACCGATTGACTTGGCAGCCGAATCTCAAGTCTGAGCTGATTGCGAAGCGATTTTGGACCGCTAGCAGCTCCAAACGGCTAACCTCGAGCTGCCGACTTCAAGGCTAAGTGGTGCGGACGTTTGGTCACCTGGCATAGCGTCGGCGGATACGCCGTGGTATTCGGGACCGAGGGTGCTCGTGTCCATCAGGATGTAGCGTGCCCG
>JASHVB010000053.1 GCA_030039695.1 Acetobacteraceae bacterium | reverse complement strand
CGACCCGGTTGTGACCGAGGCTGAGCGCCATCTCCGCGACCCAGATCTTCACCTCCGCGCGGGAGGTCCCGAGACGGAAAGGAGGCCATTCGTGCGCGTCTGGATCATCCTCATCCGGGTTCAGTCGCCGCCGTATTCGGCGCGATAGGCGCCTGGTTCGACCTCGCGCAGGGTCGCGCAGCAACGGCCGTGCGGTGGACTGTGCAAGTCAGCCATGAAGGCTCATCCTTCCTTCCGGGGAGCAACGTCGCCGCCTGGCCGTGGGTGCGGCGCATGGCGAGGGAGGCAGAGCTGTGGCTAGACGCATCGGAATAGCCGGCGCTACCGGCCGCATGGGCCATCTTCTGGTCGAGGAGACACGCGCTGCCGGCGCGGCGCTGGCCGGCGGGATCGGCCGTGCTGGATCCGACAAACCTCTGCCAACCGGGGCCATTCGGTTTGCCGACATCGCCGCTCTGGCGGCCGCGTCAGACGTGGTGGTGGACTTCACGAACGCGGCCACGGCGCAATCTTACGCTGCCGCGATGGCGGCTTCCGGCAAAGCTTGGGTGCTGGGCACGTCCGGCCTCTCCGCGGCCGATGAAGCAGCGGTCGAAGCCGCCGCAGCGCGCATCCCTGTCGTCTATGCATCGAACTTCTCCGCCGGCGTGAACCTGGTCCTGGCGCTGGCGGAACAAATGGGCGCAGCGCTGCCCGCCGATGCCTACGACGCCGAGATCATGGAGATGCACCACCGCCAGAAGGTGGACGCCCCGTCCGGCACGGCGATCGGCATGGGCCGCGCAGTCGCCAAAGGCCGGGGCGTGAAGCTCGACGAGGTGATGATCAGCGGCCGGGACGGCCATACCGGCGCGCGGCCAACCGGCGCGATCGGCTTCGCGGCGCTGCGCGGCGGCCAGGTGGTGGGCGAGCACACGCTGATCTTTGCGGCTGGCACCGAACACATCGCGCTCACGCATCGCGCCTTCGATCGCCGTGCATTCGCTACCGGCGCGATCCGCGCCGCGCTGTGGGTGGTGGGCCAGCCGGCGCGGCTTTATTCGATGATGGACGTGCTGGGCATGAAATGAGCGCCGGCCCGGCGCGGTTCGCGACACGCTATCCGGTCGTTTGGCACGTCATCGAAGCGGACGGCGCAGGTCCGTGGCTTGCGACGATGGGGCTGCTACCAGCGGCGGAGCTGCTGCGACGCGCTGGTGTCAGGGCTGACGGGCAAAACCGAGATGACTTCCGACGGGTAAGGCTCGACAACGGCACCGTTGCGCTGCTGCGGCCCCAGCGCATGCCCGATGCCACGTTGACCCCGACGCTCGGCGGGACGTTCTGCGGACGACCCGATGTATGGCGCCAATTGATCGACTCGCACGTGTTCTTCTGGACGGATCCACGCCGACGCGACAGATTCGTCCAGGCTTGTACGCGATTGCGCACGAGGAGCCGCTCTGCGGGTGGTGCGGTTCGTCCAATCATTCTAGCGTTCGACACGACGGCTTTGCTCGGGCTCCATGGGGAACACGCCTTCTTCGCACGTTTCAACACCGGATCGACTGTTCGGGGTGGCGCGCGCGTGCGGCGCGACGACGCGACGTTTGTGCCGCTCACTCGGTACCGATCCGGCAGCGTCGCGGAACTCGGTATGCGTTGCGCGGTCGAGGTGTCCGATTGCCAGGGCCACGCACCGGTTCTGACTTGACCGGCCGTCGGTCGCGAAAGCCTGGACCAACGTGGCAAGCAATCCGCATGATATTCGATCAGTACATCCAGCGGCCAACCCGGATGAGCACGCTGAGATCGGCACAAACGCGGCCAAATTAATCGCCGAACCGGGTTTGAGTGAATCTGCGCAGCGAGCGTCTCGAAACCGACCGGACGACATGACCCAGGGTGCGGTGTGTGCGGCATACGATTGGGCGCTGCGCGCGGACACATCACGGCGCCCCAAGAGGGCACAAACCGCGCCCCCCGCTGCCGGAGCCGTCGCTCGACACCTCCGTGTGATCCGACTTGACCCCCCCGGCCCTTTTCCGTCACACAGCCAAGCCCGGCAGTCCGGCCCGGGCGTGACCGGCCATTTCCCATCACCTACGCAACAGCGAGTATTCCATGCGCGATAAGGGCGAGTTCCTGTTCACATCTGAGTCCGTTTCCGAGGGCCACCCCGACAAGGTCGCCGACCGCCTGAGTGACACCGTGCTGGACGCTTATTTGGCCGCCGACCCCTATGCGCGTGTCGCCTGCGAAACGCTGGTCACAACCAACCGGGTCATCTTCGCCGGCGAGACCCGCGGACCGGAAACCGTGACCCCCGAGTTGCTGACCCACCTCGCCCGCATGGCGATCCACGACATCGGCTATGACCAGGCCGGCTTCTCCTGGAAGCATGCCGAGATTGTCTGCCACCTGCACGCGCAGTCCTCTGACATCGCCCAGGGTGTCGATGCCGCCGGCAACAAGGACGAGGGCGCCGGCGACCAGGGCATGATGTTCGGCTACGCCTGCCGCGAAACGCCGGCGCTGATGCCTGCGCCGATCTTCTATGCACACGAGATCCTCCGTCGCATCCGCGAGCTGCGCCATGCGCGCGACAAATCAGTCGACGGTCTCCTCCCCGACGCCAAGAGCCAGGTCACATTGCGCTACATCGACGGCAAGCCGGTCGGCGCGACTGCCATCGTCGTCTCCACCCAGCACGTCGATGAGCTCGAACAAGCCGAGATCAAGCGAATGCTCTGGCCGGTCGTGTCGACGACGCTGCCCGATGGCTGGATGCCGCCGGAGCGCGAGTTTTACGTCAACCCGACCGGCAAATTCGTCATCGGCGGCCCAGACGGCGACTGCGGTCTGACCGGGCGCAAGATCATCGTCGACACATATGGTGGCGCCGCGCCGCATGGCGGCGGGGCGTTCAGCGGGAAAGACCCGACGAAGGTGGACCGTTCTGCCGCCTATGCCTGCCGTTACCTTGCGAAAAACGTCGTCGCCGCGGATCTCGCTGATCGCTGCACCATCCAAATCGCCTACGCAATCGGCGTCTCGCAGCCGCTGTCGGTCTATGTGGACTTGCAGGGCACCGGCAAGGATGTGGACGAGACGGAGATCCAGAAGGTGCTACGCGACACGGTGGACCTGTCGCCGCGCGGCATTCGCGAACATCTGCATTTGAACCGGCCAATCTACGCGCCCACCTCGGCCTACGGCCATTTCGGCCGCGAGCCGGACGAGGAAAAGGGCACGTTCACGTGGGAAAAGACCGACCTGGCACCGGTGCTGAAGTCAGCCCTCGGCCGCTGAAGCCGCCGCCCGAGCGGCTTTACGGCCGCCGCAGCGGCCATAAACTGCGTCTGCGCCAGCAATTGCTGCTCGATGTTGTGTTGCCGCGGCTGTTGCTCCGGCTGGCCGGAGGCCTTGCATCTCCCCCACCCTCTGAACGAGCGGGATCGCGGGAGAGGGCGGGGGCCGCGCCGCCGATGTGCGCGGGTACCCTTGCTGCCACCCCGCTCCGCCACGACGAGGACGGGCGCTCATCGCCACCGCTCCCATCCCCTCTCTGGCTCGAAATCGGGTTCGGCGCGGGAGAACACGCGTTGGCGCAAATCGCCGCCCACCCGAACGTAACCCTGATCGCCTGCGAGGTATTCGAGAATGGCATCTGCTCACTGCTCTCGCGCCTCGTCCCGGAAGGCGCCGAGGCAGACGCGCCGCTGCCGCCCAACCTGCGCCTGTGGACCGCCGATGCGCGCATCCTACTCCGCGCCCTGCCCGATGCGTCGCTCGACCGGCTGTTTCTGCTCTTTCCCGATCCCTGGCCGAAGGCGCGCCATGCCAAGCGCCGCTTCGTCCATCCGGCGGTGCTGCCGTTGCTCGCGCGGGTGTTGAACCCCGGCGCCGAATGGCGCGTTGCGAGCGACGATCCGACCTACCAGGCCTGGGTTGCGGAAGTAATGGCGGCGCAGAATTTCTTCGGCACCGACCCGCCGGCGATCGAACGTCCGCCGGATTGGCCGCCGACGCGCTACGAAGCGAAGGCTCTGCGCGAAGGCCGCACACCCTATTATTGGACATTCCGGCGGAGGCGATGAGCGAGGGCCAGCGTCCGCAAATTCGGCGCGACCGCTTTGTCACCGTTCAGAACAGCGCCGCGACGAGACAATCCCCTGCGCGGAGACAGAGTGGGTTCCGGACCTTTTGACTTCCCGACGCAGGCCTCCTGGTTTTGTCAGCCTGGACCTGGCGAGCTTGCTTGAGCGATTTCGTGATCAGAGAGCCTGCCTCTCGCAGCTTGAGATGCTGCGCTGGCCGGGCGGGACCGCCCGCCCGAAGAGCAGCGTGATCGGGGACTCGGTGAAGCTCCCGCGCGGGGGCGATTGGCAGTGCCGCGACTGTCGGGCCCGGTTCAGCGTTTTGCCGCGGCCGTCTCATTCGTGGCGGATCAGCCGATAGGCCGGAGCGAAACTCGTAATTACAACAGAACGCGCTTCACACTGTGACCATTAGCGAGCCGCAAGATCGCGCGTGGCACGAATTGGCACTTTCAGTACTTTGCACAATGCGACGAGGTTCGCGTCCCGCGGACGCGCCTTGCCGGTTTCCCACAAATAGACGCTGGCGGCGCTGACACCGGTACGTTCTGCGACATCGATGACAGACAATCCGCGCTTGGTGCGGGCGCCGCGAAGGTAGCTGGCCAGGGTGGGTTGCTTTGCCAAAGGACGGCTCCTTATCTGGAAAGGCCGCGGAAAGGCGGCGAAACGTAGTGCCGTCCGTTTGACGATGCAAGCAGCGCATCACGTCTGTCGGGTATTTGGCAGGCCGCTCAGCCAAGGTGGGAACGTGGGCTCCAATGGCTTCATGTGTTCGTCGAGAGTTGCATGCAAGCCCGACAGGAATTGCATCTTGTCGTAAGTTGATCCGCTAAAGGGGTAGGCGGCCCGGCGTAGCGGATTCAACAGCGCGCTCTCCACGAACGTGCAGACATCACGGTCGAACTGCCGCGATTTGCTCCGCGGCCGCACGGCATCCTTGATCCTGAGAGCATGCACCAGAAGCACGGCGAAAGCACGGCGTTCGGGAGACTGTGGCACTTGCGTCGCGCGGCAAATGATTTGATGCAGGGACGCCGCCGCGATGCAGAAGGCCGCCGTGCCTTGCTCGATCAGAACGCGCTGCACCTCGCGAGCGCGGCGTTCCGGCGACAAGTCCGCCGTCACAAGTACCTCCTCCAGATCCCGATGTGCATGCTCCTGGTCCATCTGCACTCCCGTGATTGCGACACCTCTGGGACCGCGGCAATCCCCGTTATGTGTATCGGTTGGCAACGCAGATTGCGTCTTCGCCGTAGCGCTCGCAATCACATGTTTTGATGGCTGCAGAGCCGGCCATGGCATTATGATCAAAGAATGCGTGTGTTGCTCATCCTGGCATCGCTGATGATTCCGACCGTTGCACTAGGACAATATCCGTACGGATACGGCTTGCCGTACAACTCTCCCCCGTCCGCGCGGCCTTGGCCGCCACCATCACAACCGCCACCCGACAGCGTCTCACCGGGTTCGCTAGCGCGGACAATGCTCGAGGCGCACAACGTGGTTCGCGCGCGAGTGGGCGATCCGCCGCTGGCCTGGTCGGCGCAGTTGGCCGCTGTAGCGCAGGATTGGGCGCGCCGCCTGATCTTCAGCGGCACCTTTATGCACCGCCCGGGTGACCCTTATGGCGAGAACCTCTACACCATCAGCGGGGGGGCGGCGTCACCGTGGCAGGTTGTGCAAACCTGGGCCGCAGAAGCGCGATCCTACGATATTGGCAGCGATTCCTGCGCCGGCGTCTGCGGCCACTACACGCAGATCGTCTGGCGAGCGACGCGTTACGTCGGCTGCGCCGTCGCCAGCGATCCGGTGCGCGAAGTGTGGGTTTGCGAGTACGACCCGCCCGGCAACATCGTTGGCTATCGTCCGTACTAAGCCAACGCGCTTATGGCGTGACGTGACCGATAAACTTCTCTGGCGGCCGCGTGCCCCATTGCGAGCGCAGTCCCTCTTCCGCCGAGACGAGGTTGCCGCCATTGTGCACGTTTAACCGATCGGTATCCGCCCAGTGCTCATGCACGCGGCCCCACGGATCGGCCCAGTAGTCGTACACCTGGCTGCCGAGCAGATGTCGGCCGATGCCCCACATATGTTCGAATTTGCCGCGGCTGGCCAAGTACTCGTGTCCGATGAACACGTCATCGATATCCTGCACTTCGAACGAGAAATGGTTCAATCCGGTGCGCTCGTTCCTCATGCAGAAGAACGCGTGGTGATCGACATACTCATCGCCTGCATCCACCCGGCTGAACTGACCGATGATGTTGTCCTTGCTGCCGGCATAAACGTCGTCGGAGCACACGAGACCCAGCATCTCACGGAACCAACGCACGGTCTCCTGGTTCTTCGGCGTACCCATCACCGCATGGCCGATACGCTTCACGCGCGACGGCCCCTGGCAATAGCGCATCACCGCACCGGCGCGGTTCAACGGCGCCGCGGCGGAGTTCAACGGCTGGCGGACGACCTGAATTGGCCACACGGCCTGCTGGCCGTACACCACCTCGATCGTGTAGCCGTTCGGCTCCTGCAGTCGCACGCGCATACCGCCGCCGGGTTCGTCGGTGTGCTCTATGCCCGAGGCACCAGGCAGCTCGGCAACCTTCTGCAGATCCTCTTCGCTCCCCGCATACCAACCGAAGCCGAGGAAGGCCGCTTCGCCTTTCTCGGTCACGTGAATATGGTGGAACGGGTCGGTGCCCCGCATGTAGAGGGCGTTCGGCGTGCGCGCGGCGCGGGTCATCCCGAAGGCAGTGAGGAACTCCTCCTCCGCGTCGAGGTCCGGCGAGCGCAGCCGGCCGTATGCAAGTTCGCGCACCTTGATGACTGGCATCGTTTCCTCCGATCTACGTTGCAACATTGGCTGGGCAAAACGCTAACCGAAACTGCGACGAGCCAAAAGCTATAGCACGAAATGCCTAAGCCCGTGGTCGCGAATTGCATCTCGATTGCGACGCATGCCGGCGCGGCAAGCATCGCTTGCTGTGCCCCCGACCCCGCCGACAAGCTCCGCCGCTTGGAATACTGCCAGAGAGACAGGCCTTTGGCACCCTGAGGTGGTCGGCGGGGACCGCAAAGCGCTGCGGAACCCCGGGGCGCTCGCCGCATGCGCCGGCCTGAAACGTGTGATGCAACCAGCGGGAACGTGCTTATCCGATCTGCAGTTCGGTCACTCCCGCCGCCAGCACGAGCAGCAGATCCCCCAGGGCGAGCGCGATGCAGCCCTCGGTTGGCGCGTAGTCCGCCCGCGCGACATGCAGAAATACCGCCGAGCCGCGACCCTTCACGACGGGTGCGTCGTTCCAACCCAACACACCCACGACGTCGTACAACCCGTCCGCGCGCCAGAGCTCCTCATGATGTGCGTCTTGTGGCAGGCGAACCATACGATTGTAGTCGGATGACAGCGGATCGTCGCACCAACCGTCGTTCGCGGCGATCGGCTCGACCGGCACGGCGCAATCCGGCGGGCGCAGCCGATCGGCGCGGTAAAGTAACCGGCGCAGTGGTAACAGGCCGACGGGTGTCGCGCCGTCGCCTTCCTCTTTGTTCTCGGTCAGGCCGCGCCGGCCAAGCGCGGCGCGGAACACCACGCCTTGCAGCACCAACCGACCATCCCGACGGACAAAGGCGCGCATCAGTCCAGCAGGTGGCCGAAGCGCGCGGCCTTGGTTGCAAGATATTCGTCGTTGACGCCGTTCGGTGCGAAGGCATGCGCCTCGCGCCCGACGACCTCTACGCCGCAGGCCGCTAGCGCCGTCAACTTGTCCGGATTGTTGGTCAACAGGCGGATGCGGCTTATGCCCAGTTCCACCAGCATACGGGCGGCGATCAGGAAATTGCGTTCGTCTGCGTCCCAGCCCAGCGCGCGGTTGGCGTCCAGCGTGTCCAGCCCGCGGTCCTGCAACGCATAGGCCCGGAGCTTATTGATCAGACCGATGCCGCGCCCCTCCTGCGCGAGGTAGAGCAAGACCCCGGCGCCCTCTTCCGCCATGCGGCGCACCGCGCCACGCAGTTGCTGGCCGCAGTCGCAGCGCAGGCTGCCGAGCAGATCCCCGGTGAAGCATTCGGAATGGAGGCGCACCAGTGGAGCGTCGGCTTTGTCCGGTGCGCCGACCAGAATGGCCAGGTGCTCCAACCCCGAGCCTTCGCTGCGGAAGGCAACGACGCGCGCGTCGGGCGCGTCCTGCAGCGGGACCTGAGCCGCGGCAACTCGGTGCAGACCGGACGCTGAGGCGGTGGGATAGGCCAGCAAGTCTGCGGCAGCGACCTCCAGCAGATCGTGCACCGCGCCGGCGCGCAACGGCGCGGCCAGCACAGCGGGCAGCAACTGTGCCAGCTTGACCAATGCCAGAGCCGACGCGGCAAGCGGTGGCAGCGGCGCCGGCTCACCCGCGCGTGCGCTGCGCGGCTGCATCAAGGTTGGATCGGCGATGCCGCGGAGCGCCTCTGGCTCCAACACCGAGTCCGGCAGGCGCATGGCCATGGCGTCGGCGCCACGCTCCACGGGTCGGCGCAGTACTGCCGCACCGCGGGTCGGCGCCAGCAGCAACACGGGCGGTTCGGTGCTTAGCGCCGCGAGTTCGCTGATCCCGGGCGCGGTTGCCGCCTCGGCGGCCACCAGCGCCAGTCGCGCGTCGCCGTCGGTCAGCACCACAGGCACGCCGCGGCGCAGATCGGACACCGCACGATGGATTCGGCGCAGGCGTTGCACCGCCTCGGCGAGTGCACCCTGCGGCGGCGGGTCGGAGGATAGGCGGGGTTGGGCGTGGCGAGAGCTCATGCCTGCGACGCCCTACGGATTACACCAAACGGAGACAATGCCGGCCCATTTTGGTCAAGATTGCGGGTAAGCTTGTATTTCGGGCGTCACACGAAGCCCGCCAAGGGGGCGAGCGCAATTCCATCGGGGGCTGACTATATGACAGGACGACCGGGTTGTCTCGGGTGGGGTTCACGAGGATGTGAGCCATCCTGCCGCGCGCCGAATCGTGATCACGAAACCGGGTGCCGTCTGATGCATCCATTTCGGCAGCGAGCGATGCGCGGATATGCTCCGGCTCTGTTTTTTGCCACATGCGCCGGTGGAGAAACTGTTCTCTGTCCGGCAGTTGCGAGGGGAGTTGTACATGTCAGCTGAACGACCGATCCTCATCGTCGATGACGACGCGGCGCTGCGCGAGACACTCTCCGAGCAACTCGCAGTCGACGGCGAGTTCGTTGCCACCGAGGCGGGCAGCGTCGCCGAGGCGGAAGACATGCTGAACAGCAGGGATGCGCGGTTCGACGCGATCATTCTCGATGTCAGCTTGCCGGATGGAGACGGACGCGACTTTTGCACCCGATTGCGGCGGCAGGGGCAGAAGATGCCGATCATCATGCTGACCGGCTCGGACGCCGAGACTGACGTGGTACGGGGTCTCGATTCGGGCGCCAACGACTACGTCGCCAAGCCGTTCCGGCTGAACGAACTGCTGGCACGGCTTCGCGCGCAGTTGCGCATTTTCGAGAATTCTGAGGACGCGGTGTTCTCGATCGGGCCATACACGTTCCGCCCGTCGGTGAAGCTGCTGCAGGACCCGTCCAAGAACCGGCGCATCCGGCTGACAGAGAAAGAGGCAGCGATCCTGAAGTTCCTCTACCGCGCGGGGACGCGCGCGGTGGCCCGGCAGGTGCTGCTGAACGAAGTGTGGGGCTACAACGCAGCCGTCACGACGCACACGTTGGAGACGCATATCTACCGACTTCGGCAGAAGATCGAGCCGGATCCGGCGAATGCGCGCCTGTTGGTGACGGAGGGCGGCGGCTACCGGCTGGATCCCGAGGGGCTTCCCGCGGCCGCGATGCCCGCACCGGTATAACCGCGCCCGCAAAGCGGGAGAGGTCGAGGCGCGAGACTGCCACGGGCAAGGGTGCTGTCATGGGCGCGTCGTGGAGTCTCGCAGCCGTCTCCTGTGAGCTGTGCTTGACGGCTCCTCCGACGTGTCGCGCCGGAAAGGTTTTTTAGGCCGCAATCTCCACACAGACCGGCACGTGATCGGAGCCCTGCGGCCAGTCGCGCGCGTCCTTCAGCACCACGTACCGCCGCAGCCCACCCTGCAAGTCCGGCGTCACCCACA
>JASHVB010000498.1 GCA_030039695.1 Acetobacteraceae bacterium | reverse complement strand
CCAGGCGAGCAGAAGAGGCAGGCCGAAAACCAGTGGCGTGACTCGATTGAAGAAACAGGCACCCACCAGTACGCCGAGAAACGGCAGGAGCGCGAGGATTCGAATGGTCACCAATGTCCAGTACTCTGATAGTTCGGCCGGGTATCGGCCGGTGGACGGAGAACGACAAGATGCCTGATGCGAATTTGAACGCATTGCGCCTATGCACACTGCTGATAGGAGGACGGCGTTGAACCCACGCAGCGGCATCAATCGCAGGCTCCTTCTCGCCGCTACCGCTTGTGTGGCCGGGATGCGCAACCTGCGCGCCCAGCCGGCGCCAGAGGAAGTCGTGCTCTGGCCGGCAGGCCCGCCTGGGGGATCGGGACCCCGAGGAGCCGAGCACATCAACTCAAGGGGGTCGATAACCCGAGTTTCGCAACCCAGAATGGCAGTGCATCGGCCTGCACATCCGAACGGGTTGGCGATGCTTGTCGTGGCAGGGGGCGGCTATGCGCATATCGAGGCGGGACACGAAAGCACGCCCGCGTGCCGGTGGCTGCAGTCGCTCGGTGTAACCGGATTCGAACTGCTTTACCGATTGCCGGAGGATGGCTGGCCGGCCGTGGCGCCGTTCCAGGATGCGCAACGTGCCATGCGGATGATCCGCGCGCATGCTGCGGTTTATCGCCTGGATCTGCAGCGGATCGGCGCGCTTGGCTTTTCGGCCGGTGCGCATCTCGCCGCCATGACAGCGGTACGGCCGACAGCGCGCCTGTATTCTCCGATCGATCCGGCTGATGCGTTGTCGGCACGGCCGGATTTCCTCGGCCTCATCTATCCCGTGCTGACCATGATGCCGCCATTCGACCATACGCGGTCGCGGCGCGAGATTCTTGGCGAACACCCAAGTGTTGCGGACAGTGCGGCCTGGTCTGTCGAACGGCAAGTGGATGCACACGCGCCGCCAACGTTTCTCGCGCAGGCAGCGGACGATCCGATCTCGCCCGTTGATAACAGCCTGATGGCGTTCCAGGCGCTGCGTGCCGCGCAGGTGCCGGCCGAGATGCACATCTTCCAGTCGGGAGGTCACGGCTGGGGCATGGGAAAGCCAGGCGACGAAGTCACCGCTTGGCCGGGGCTGTTTGCGAAATGGATGGCGACGAACGGATTCCTGTCAGAAGCGGTGCGCAACGATTGAACTGCCGCTCGTTCATACCGCAATAAGACGTCGCAACACGTGCAGGAAACGCTCGGCGGCGTCGTCGGCATGCCACGGCTCCCACGGTGTGGTACCAAACCAGGCCGC
Organism: Acetobacteraceae bacterium; assembly: GCA_030039695.1. The sequence continues at coordinate 2,005 of JASHVB010000498.1, read as the reverse complement.
CAGCAGATCGACATCCACGGGCCGTTCTACAATGCGCAGCGTCCGTCGCACCTCCTCGCGCGCCCAACCGACTACGTGAACCGCTTCCGACGCGGCGGCGATCCGATCCGCCTGTTTGTGCGTACGGCGTTCTTCCGCCCGCCACGGCTCTAGCCCGTAACGACGCGCAATCGCCGCCGCAAGCCGCGCGGCCAGTGCGGCATAGCCGGGTCCGAGAAACGGCTTCATCGGCGAGATTGGATCGAATCCCAGCAGCCCTTCGTCTGCGTCGTGCAACAGCTCGCGGCGCGCAGCTGCATCGGATAGGCCAGTGGGACTCCGCTCGCGGCGCAGCGCCAGCACGAACAGACTATGTTGCGCAACCGAAAGCGGGCGCGGCCAGGCGGAGTGTCCGCCCCAGCGGTACGTGCGAGCCAGGCCAAGCGCCAAGTCCTCGTCGGCCCAATCGAATGGCGTCGGATCAAGCAGATCCAGCCGCCGGCCGGACGGCAGGCGGACCCAAGCGCGGGTGTGCGGGCGAGGAGGCGCGGTCATCCAGGCTGGCAAAGTTGCGGCCTGTGGCCTGCGCTGTCCATGTCGTGCTGCAATGCTGCGGGGAAAGACGGAGTTTCGCCATGCCAGTTGACGCTGTCCGGCTGCTGCGTGACCTGCAGGCGCTGCGGGAATTCGGCCGCTATAAGACCGGTGTGCATCGGCCGACCTACTCGCCGCAGGATGTCGAGTCACGTCACTGGCTGGCGACGCGCATGGCGGACGCCGGGCTGGATGCGTCGATCGACGGCGTCGGTAACGTCATTGGTCGTGGCCGCGGCGACGGGCCGGTGTTGCTGCTCGGAAGCCACAGCGAGACGCAATCCCACGCCGGCTGGCTGGATGGTGCGCTTGGCGTGATCTACGGTCTGGAAGTCGCACGCGCGCTTGGGCGCGGGGTCGATGTCGTGGCCTGGGCGGATGAGGAAGGACATTTCGGTTCCTTCCTCGGCAGCCGTTCTTTTTGCGGATTGGTGGACGACGCGGAACTCGACGGGGCACGAAGCCGTGAAGACGGCACACCGTTGCGCGACGCGCTGAAGGCCGCCGGATTTGCCGGGCAGCCCCGCGCGAGGATCGATCTCGCGCGCTACCGTGGCTATCTGGAAGCGCATATTGAGCAAGGCCAGGAGCTGGAGATAGCCGGGCGGCGCATCGGCGTGGTAACGGCGATCGTTGGCAGCCGCCAGTTCCGCGTGGATTTCGAGGGCGTACAAAACCATGCGGGAACCACGCGCATGAAAAACCGCCGAGACGCCGGCGTGGCGTTAGTACGGCTGGCAGCGACAATCGATCGCCGATTTCCCGAACTCGCAGGGCCGCTGACCGTTTGGACGACTGGGCGCATCACGCTCGCTCCAGGTGCGCCCAGCATCGTTCCCGGACACGCCGAAATGTTGTTCCAGTTCCGTGACACTGATCCCGCTGTGCTGGATGTGCTGGAACGAGAATTGGAAGCCTTGATCACGGATGCTGCGAAAGGTCAGTGCCGTGTCTCACTTGTTCGCGGGTCGCGAACGGTGCCTCAGCCAATGGACGAGGGGTTCCAGTCGGCGCTGGAACACGCGGCGCAACATCACGTCCCCGGCCTGCACATGCGCATGCCGAGCGGCGCCGGCCACGACGCGCAGATCCTCGCATCTCGCGTCCCAGCCGGCATGCTGTTCGTGCCGAGCATCGGCGGCATCAGCCACCACTGGGCCGAGGACACTGCCGAACCGGACATTGTGCTGGGATGCGAGGTGTTTTGCGACGCCGCGGCGCAGATTTTGTCGCGCGCAGGCTGAGCAGTATCACGCCGCCATCGGAAGCGGCCCGACGCAACGCGACTGTGGCCGGATCAACCGGTCGGCCACCAACTGTTCATAGGCGTGCGCAATCCACCCCGCGACGCGTGCTACGGCGAATATGCCGGTAAATGCGTCGCGCGGCACGTCCAGTGCCTCCAGCAACAGGGCTGTGTAGAATTCGAGAT
>JASHVB010000497.1 GCA_030039695.1 Acetobacteraceae bacterium | reverse complement strand
ATCCGAAGTCCCCTCGTTGCCGGCATCGGCCAGCAAGCCGGTGTCTGGCTTCAAATAGGCGATCAGGCAGAGGATGCAGATGCCGAGCGCGGCCAGCGGATATTTCAGCGCGACGATCGCCGCGCCGCCGAACAGGCAGAGCGTCGTGACGGCGCGCACGAGCATGAGCTTACGCATGCGCGGCTTCGGCTTCGTAGTCGGGCTTACCAGTTCCCAGATCAGCAGGACATAGGTTGCGTTGACCAGGAAGAAGACCGCCGCATAGAACGAGACAGGCTGCGCGGAGAGCTTGCTCACGGCCATCCAGGCGGTCGAGAGGGGAAGCAGGGATGCCGAGAACAGGTGCCCGAAGTTGAACCACATCAGCCGTGCCGTTGCCTCGGTGGCGAAGCGCATCAGGTGATGGTGGTTGGTCCAGACGATCGCGATGAACAGATAGCTGACCCCGTAGCTGAGCCAGACATGCCAGAGCGCCAGAAATGCCGCGTAGGTCGGCTCCGGCGGCGGCCGAAGGTCCAAAACCAGCACCGTGATAAGGACGGCGAATACGCCGTCGGAGAAGACGCTCAGTCGCTCAGGGGAGGCGGCACGCACACTCGGCTCTCCGGTTTCAGTGCCGGTTGGATTATCACGGCGACGCGCGCCTGGCGCATGGCCCCTCGAACCACACGCAGACACGTCTCGCGCGCGGGGGCCTATAGCACGCCATCGAGCGCATTGTCGGTGAACAGGCCGGCTTTCTCGAGGCAGGCTCCCGAGGGTCGGGTCATTGGCGTGCCGGCCGCGCTGCTTGCCTGCGCGGGGTGAACGCGCCGGACCCTGGCGGTGTTCCAGCCGGCCGCCACAACAACCGCGAAGGAACCGCCGGGAACCTCGGCGGCGGTTGCACAGTAGGGCTTTCCGTCTATGCGCCGACCCACCACGCCCCGCCGAGCGGCGAGGAGCGCCGCCGCGATTCTGCGGGCGTAGCCGGACAGACGGGGCGGTGCGCTCGCATCATGGTAGTTCCCGCAAAGGAGGACCTTAGTCCGACAAGGTGACCTCGATCTCGTCGTAACGTTTGAGCTTGTAGACAGAGACCGAAATGACCCAGGCCAGGATAAAGATGCCAATGATGGTATAACCCAGGATGCCGAAGACGGCGTCCCCGTTGAGCGCTGCGATCGGGTCCCAGAACCAGCCGGTCAGATTATACTGGCCCTGGATCAGCCCGAGCGTCTCCAACCCGCCGACGACCATGGCCACCACCACGGAGACCGAGGTGACCGTGATGTTGTAGAACAGCTTGCGCATCGGTTTCATGAAGGCCCAGCCATAGGCCCCGAGCATTAGGATGGAATCGGTGGTATCGATGAGCGCCATACCCGCAGTGAATAGGCCCGGGAACACCATGATCGACCAGATGGGCAGACCTTTCGACGCCGCGGCGGCGGAAATACCGAGCAAGCCGACCTCCGTAGCAGTATCGAAACCCAAACCGAACAGGAAGCCGACAAAGTACATCTGCCAGCTATGGTCGACGAACTTGAACAGACCGCGAAAAATGCGCCCGAAAAAACCACGTTTGGCAAGCAGAATATTCAAATCATCGTCGGAATATTTCCCGCCTGCCTTCACGCGCCGGAAGGTGGCGATGATGGAGACGAGAATGAGCAGGTTCATCACCGCGATGGCAAGCAAGAAGAAGGCGGAAATGAGCGTGCCGACGATGTTGCCCCAGTTCTCCAGTGCCTCGAACTTGTCCTTGATCGCGACAGTTGTGATCGCTACGGCAGCCGATAGCCCGAACACGATGGTGGAATGACCCAGCGAGAAGAAGAAACCGACGCCCACCGGCCGGCGACCCTGTTGCATCAGCTTGCGAGTCACGTTGTCGATGGCTGCGATATGGTCGGCATCTACAGCATGGCGCAGGCCAAAGGTGTACGCGAGCAGCGAGGTGCCCAGCAGCAGCGGGTAGTTATGGAACACCGCCACAGCCATCCCCCAGAGCAGGATGTTGGCCAGTCCCAGAAACACATAGATGCCTGCGATCCGACGCCCGGTTTCGCCCGCCAAGCCTTGTCGCAACGCCGCCAGCATACGAAATCTCCCACCTGCTGCCGCCCTTGCCGCCAGATCGTGGCTGCGCCGACTCTCCTCGCGACACCAACCTTTATCGCCGAGCAAACGGCCGCCGGCAATCGCGATCGGGATCCAATCTTACCGCACGACAAGAACTTGAGGACAGGACCACCGCTGCGCTGAGCGTTCGGGCCGTGCGGTCAATCTTGCCTGACTTTCTCCAGGTAGCTCTGGAAGACGCCGACATGGTTCATGGCATCGTCGCAGGAGTCCTGCCATAGGTCGCGGGCACGGAAGCGCACGTCGTACGTCGGTTCCATCGGCGGCGCCTGCATGCCGTGACCCGCGGTATCGGGGACAGGGATAGGGGCGAGATACCGACCACCACACCGGTCTTGCCGCGGATGTAGCCGGGCATGCGAACATGACCCGGTATGTGTTCGTTCTTCATCGCACCGTCTCGCCGATGGTAAAGCTCTCCGGCGCGGCCGGACGCCGGCCAGGTCCGATAGGCCCGGCGAGCGGGAAGCTGCACCGGCCAGCGCCTCAAGTTCCTCGCGCGTCACCAGCCCCTTCTCGACCAGCAGTGTGGCGACTGCGGTCAGATGGCGCTCATAATACGCCGCCGTTACATAGTGCCGAGGCGCCAGGCGCTCGATGGCATGGCGGAATTCGTCCATGTTGTAGATGTGGTTGCGCGGCGCGCGGGGGCGGACAGCACTTGCACGATCGGTTCCCAGGTTTCGTCATGCGCGGCCAGGGATAGACGACTCGGCCGAAGCCCCGCTTGCCGCCCAGATCGTGCAAGCTGTCCATGACGTCAGCCCTTCTCCTCGTCGAGCCGCGAAGCACCGATCACGGCATCCTGGGTGACGATCGTTGCGATTTTTCGTGCGGCCAGCCCTCCGTTGTCGGGGGTTGTATCGGCGGCACCACGTAGCGGGTGTCCGCCGTCGTATCCCTGACGCGGATCTCAGTGCTCACCGGAAGGTCCGGGCCCATTTCCCGCAGGACGGGCCTGGACTCGCGCACCACGCGGGCACGGTGGTCGAGGTCCTTGTACCAGCCCGGCGCCGCGCCGACAATCGTATCGGCTGTGCATGAGCACAGCGTGCGGACGATGACGTTGTGGATACTTGGCGTGTTCTCCAGTACCACCAGGTGCCGGTGACGTTCCGGAAAGTCGAAGCCCATCTCGCGAGCCGATACGGTGCCGTCGACGAGCACACGCGCGCGGAAGGCGGGATCGGTCCAGGCGCGGGCGACCATCCGTGCGCCATTGGCACTGACCCACGCATCCTCCGCGTGCTCGGTGACGTCGTCGACAAAAGTGCTCGGCGAGTACGCCATGCCGCCTGAGCACCATCTCGATTGCGGCTGTCCTCTGCTCTGGCGATGCAGCAGATGAAGTCGTGTGGCCGGCCATCACGCTCGTGGCCTTCCAACGTGGCGTCGCGGCGTTGCCAGCAGCATCATCCGTCGTCCTCGCGGGCCTGGCCAGGAACGTGGTCTCCATGACCGAGGTCCAATACGCAGAAAAACTAGGCGCCGGATAGTCTCAAGAACTGGCAGAAAACCGCGCGCAGGGGGTCCCATACAGCATCCGTCACTTATGGCAGGTGCGCCGCAGCACCGCTCTGAGGGCCAGCAGGGTGCTCGGCTTGGGTCGCATAGTCAGACGCCCAGAACCGCACCTATCCCGGGTGGTTGGCGATATGTCGGATGCAACATGTCGCGCCGCTCCGTATGTCCGGCCTCAATGAGCGGTATTGTCTCGCAGCACTCTTCCGTGAACAACGTCACTGTGCTGCACATATCGGTCGTCGGCATCCTTGTTGGCCGCGTCTCATCGCTCTACGCGACCACTGGGCAGGCAGGCGCGACGGCCTTCATCGCGGCCATGGCGCTCACCAGCTTCTGGGCCGCCGAATTGCGCCCGACTGCGCTGCTGGCCAATAATTTCGCGGCAGGCTATGCCACGAGGCAGCTGGATCGAAGGGCGGCAGTCAATACCGGCTGAGTCTGCCCACGAGCGGTCGGCCACAACGCACCTTCATCGGCCGTCCAGAACGACGGAAATGGTTTGAGTCTGCATGACTGTCCTGTTGACAGTGTTACGCGTAAACCCAACACGCGGAGGCAGGGACACCGAAGGTCCAGAAGGGCAAGGTGTAGAACGCCGAGCTTTCCGGCTGTGTCTCTGTTGACCGGAGACATGGGTCTAAAGGGTGATGTCTGGGCCGCACTCGGAACGGCTGAATTCGCGTACATCGTCGCACTCTCCTTGCTAGTCAGCCTTTCGGCTACGGCCGTTGCCGGCATCATCGGATTACCATGCGGAGCAGCATTGGCGATTTTCCGGTTCCCAGGCCGCCGATTGCTGGTCCTGCTTGCGAATGCCTTCCTCGGTTTGCCCCCGGTTGTGGTGGGCCTCACGCTTTACCTGATCTTGTCGCGATCAGGACCTTTGGGGTCGCTTGCGCTCCTATTTACCCCGAGCGCCATGGTCATCGCGCAGGCGATCCTCGCCACACCTATCATCATTGCCTTGACGCATCGTGCGATCGAGGAGCCTTGGCGCGAATACGGGGGGGCGTTGCTTGTTGACGGCGCAACCCGACCGCGGTCGATTCAGATGCTTCTGGCGATTGCGCGCCCTGCTGTTGTGACCGCGGTGTTAGCAGGCTTCGGCCGCGCAATCTCTGAAGTCGGCGCGGTCTTGATCGTTGGCGGCAACATTGCAGGCTACACGCGAATTATGACAACAGCGATTGTGCTGAAGACGAGCGAGGGGGAGCTGGGGCTGGCGTTGGGCCTTGGCCTCGTTCTGATTGGCATTAGTATCGCCGCAAGCGCCAGTGCTTTCGTGCTTTGGGAGAGGCCATGAGGTTTCAACGATTCTTCCCGCCGTTGTTCGTTGCATTGCTGGGCTATGCAACTGTCGCCGCCGGGCAGCCGGCGCCTCAATCGATCATCCTCGCGTCCACGACGTCGGTCGAAAATTCGGGCCTGCTCGCGGACATTCTGCCGGCCTTCACCAAGGAAACAGGCATCACGGTGCACGTCTTGGCTCAGGGAACCGGGCAGGCGCTTGAGACGGCTTCACGCAACGACGCCGATCTGGTTCTCGTACATGACCCCGAAGCCGAGCAGAAATTCATCGCGGCTGGCGACGGCATCGACCGCCGGCAGATTGCGTGGAATGATTTCATCGTTGTCGGGCCGCTTTCCGACCCGGCTCACATTGCCGGCACACACGATGCGGTCCGGGCGTTGAAAGCGATCGCCAGTGCACAGGCGCCGTTCGTCTCGCGCGGTGACAAGAGCGGCACCGACGCGCTCGAACACCGCTTATGGCGGGTCGCAGGGATCGATCCTGCCCAACCCGGCAGCGGGTCGTGGTATCGGGACATCGGGGGCGGCATGGGTGCTGCACTGAATGCTGCGCAAGCGATGAACGCCTATACGCTCAGCGACCGCGGCACTTGGCTGAGCTTTGCCAACAAAGGCAATCTCAGTGTGGTGACCGAAGGCGATCCACGTCTCCTCAATCGTTATGATGTGATCCTCCTCAATCCAGCAAAGCATCCCGTACCGAAGCAGGCAGTAGCTGCGCGCTTCGCACAATGGCTCGTATCGCCCGAAGGACAGGCGGCGATCGGCGCATATAAAGTCCACGGCAAACAGCTATTCTATCCTTCAGCGGTAGCTCCAAAGTAGGGATGACCGGTCTTGAGCTCGTCTTGCTCGGGACATTGCTGTTCGCCGGGGCCGCGCTCTACGCCTCGGTTGGTCAAGCTGGTGCTACCGCGTTCATCGCCGCAATGGCGGTCTTCGGCCTGCCGGCGGCAACGATGCGGCCGACTGCACTGGCACTTAACATTCTCGCTGCTGCTTTCTCGACCTGGCGCTTCCATCGGGCGGGTCACATTGCATGGCGTACTCTGTTACCGTTTGCCGCTACTTCGATGCCATGTTCGCTTGTGGGCGGAGCAATCGCTCTCTCTGATCAGGTCTATCGGCCCTTTGTTGGAGTGATGCTGCTGATTGCCGCCATACTGCTGTTTCACCGCACGATCGGCAAGACATTCGCCGTGCATGACATACGTCGCGCTCCATTGCTTGTAGAACTCGGTGTGGGTTCGGTCATCGGGTTACTCTCCGGCCTGACAGCGACCGGCGGCGGCGTGTTCCTCAGCCCGGTCCTGATCCTCTTTGGGTGGACAACGCCCCGGAGGGCGGCGGGCCTGTCGTCACCGTTCATCCTGCTGAACTCGATTGCCGGCCTGATTGGTGCGGCTGCTCTTACACCACAATCGCTGCCGGCGGAGTTTCCGCTCTATGCTGTCGCCACTGTGGCCGGAACACTGCTGGGCGCAACGGCCGGCATCAGGCATCTACCGGTCGCCTGGATACAGATTGTCCTTGGGATCGTGCTCAGCATTGCGGGCGCACAGTTGCTGTTCGGGTGATGAGGCAGAGAAGTCCTTGCAAGCATATCGCTAGCAGGCGATCGACGGTTCACTATGCAACATCGGAGCTCGTGCGACGCGGAAACGCCCGTCCTGTAGAGATGTCACAACTGCCTAACCGCGTGACGAAATGGCCGTTCACAGTTGCTTCCTTGCCGCAGTGCGACTTCATGGCGCCCTGGAAGATGCCCGAACGTCTGCTTACGAGTTCGTCCCATTGACACTCGAGCAACCGACTTGGGTCCGGGCCGTGTGAAAACGCAGGTTGTGGCAAGTATCGCGCAATACGCTATCGCCTCAAGGCCACCAACGAACCTGACGATTTCAGGTAAACTTGCCAGCAACTAACGCAGTTGCTTGTTGCCGTTACAGTCCGACGTTTTCACGCAGCTTCTCGATCGAAAGCGGCCGCTGTTCGGCACGGCTGCGAAAGATGGAGAGCGGACTGTCTGCCTACCAGCCGGATCTCGAAGAGAGCTTGGTCACGCAGCCGCTCCTCCCGCTCGCAACCGGTCAACGTTTGCGCGCAGTCGCACGCGCCGGCTTGCGCCTCGTCGCACGCGGCGCACCAAGCCCCGCCACACGCCGGGTCGGCTTGTGATGGGGTGGAGCCTCGTCCTCGGTACTATCGGTATCGGTCGTATCGTCCGCCACGGTCGGATGCGTCGCAGGCAAGGTCGGCTTGCCGAACCAGAAATCCAGCTCACGCAGACGCCGTTTGTCATAATCGTTCGGGTGGTCCGGGTTCTGGATCTGCCACTTGTCATCGTCCTCCAGTCCCTCCCATTTCGGCTTGCCGTGCTGTGCCATCACCGATTGCCGCCAGCGATACTGGTTGTAGATCTCCATGATGTTGCCAGCATATTGGCTGGCCAGCTCGCCATCTCCCTCGATAAGCAGCAGGTTCTCGTCATTCACTCCTGAGGCCTTGGGCCCCATGTTGTGCGAGCCGGTCATCACCACCGGTTTTTCGCCATACGGGTCGATGACGATCACCTTGCTATGCACCATCGCGAAGGTGCCCGGCAGTCGCTTCAGCTCCTTCACCCAATATTCCAACGGCCCCGGAATGGCGGCGGGCAGCACCACGTCGGAGTTGGAGTCGATCTTCTCGCCACGATTGAATAGGGTCACCGGGTTCTTGGCCGTGCCCGGGTTTTGGTTCACCACACCCTGAATGTACAGATCAGGGTCGTAGTGCTGGCCAGAGGGCAAGGCCAGGTCGATGATGTCGCTTAGCAGCGTCCCGCGTGGCCCGGGATTGAACATCAGGAACAGCACCCCCTCTTTGGCGCCGCGAATCAGTTCCCCCGCCTGCTCCAAATCTGCCTGGCCGTGCAGCGGCGTGAACCACAGCGTCGTCCCATCGAGCCCGTTGGCTGTATGCGGTGTGCCGTCCTCCTCGAAAAGGCTTGGTGGCGAGCCATCGCCGGCGTCGGCCAGCGCGTTCCAGTGCTCCACGTAAGAGTGTGCCAGGGCCACATTACGGATCAGCACCGCATTATTTGCCTGCGTGCACAACCCGGTTTCCGTCCAGTTCGTGCTACCGGTCCATACCGCCTGCGGTGTTTGGTGCATGTCACACAGCACCAGGTATTTGTTGTGCGCCAGCGCACGCGGTGCTGTCATCCGATCGCGCAGATCGCACATGCGCAGCGCATCGCGCGCATCGGCATTCTCGTCGTCGCCCTTATGTTTCACGCTGCCATTGCCCAGCACGATGTGGGCACGCTTGCCGAAAGCCTGGATCAGCGGAATCAGCTCCGGGTCGTTTAGCTCGAACAGCGCGGCGTAAATGTGACCATCATCCTTGTTGGCCTGCTGCAACAGCGCGATCAGCTTCTCCCGCGCCGGTCCGCCGAGGAAGTTTCGCGTCGCATCGCCCGGTGTCGCGATGATCTCGCGCAGCGCCTTATCCGGGTGTGCCTGCGGCAACAGTCGAGCCAGCCACTGACTGGCAACGATCCCACGATTGAAGAAGCATGAGATCTGGCGTGGCGTTTCGGCACCGATGGTGACCACCGGCGTCCAGCCCGAAGCCGCGCTGTCCAGCGGTTTCAGCGATTTCGCGGTGCCCACCATTGGCACCACCCGGTACGCCACCTGATCGCCCGGGTTCACCATGAAATCCGACCAGAGGTATTTCTGGATCGGCCAGATCGTCGTGGGCTGACGCTCGCCCGGGTTCGTTTCACGTTCGCTGGCGAAGCCCACCCAGCTCGAAACCCACTCTTCGGCATACCCTTCCGCGTCCGCATCCTTATAGGTCTGTGGGCTACGCGTGCTGCCGGCTCCGCGCCGGATGCGTCGGGCCAGTGCAAAACCGCGGCAATTCCGGATGAATGGCGCTCGCCAAGCCAAAAAGGCGCTGTCCACGCTGGGACGCACCACGAGTCCGACAGCCATGTTCGCTCCGCTCCCTTGTTACCGGAACGGCACGATAGCGCAAGGCCAAGGGGATGACAGTGAACTATTTAATTGACAGTTTAATGACTCATCACCCGTACGCTACTTCAGGCTTAATCCAGCCATGCGACAAGCAACGACCGCTGTCTGCCTTACATTGCCGGACGTGCTGGGACAGGGACTGGCCGGCCTGCAGGCAGATGCGTCGGATGCCGGCGGCAGACCACCGTCTTAGCTTGGCATCGGAGGTGAGCCGCCACCCAATGCGGGCATCCGTTAACCCAGTGACCGCGAAGCGGTCCCGTTGGTCATCTCGGCAAGAACACCTTTTCAACGCCGTTTGCCGATGCGCTCCCAAATTGACGAGAAGATCCGCGGCCGGCTCCAGGAATTAGCGGTATGAGTCGTAGATCATCGGATTGCTAAACTCACGTAATTATTGGGATCTTTGAGAACGAGTTTGGGGGTACACTGGCACTTTGCCTAAATACAGACGCGCTCTATGGCCTACCCCCTCATTTCCGGAAATACATCATGGCTGCGTTTGGACGTCCGACGAAACACTGATGGGTGAAACCGTAACGCTTTATGATGGTCACGGCATGTACGGCGTTCGCCTTACTGGTGCCAAAGTCGAGCATGCGCGAAGCGCCATCCGTGACAATCCAGCTCCCCGCCACTTGCTGCGCGACCACGCCTGCCAGATCAAACGCCACGGCATCCTCGCCCGGCATTGCACCCGAGGGCCCAATGCCACCTATCGTGAAATACATCATCGGCGGGTCGGGTCGGCCTACGAAGCAGATGCGATCGAACCCGTAATGCACGATGACCGCCTTTGCGCGCTCTGCGTTCGCTTCGGAGGCGCCAAAAGCAAGCACCTGCTGATCGCCGTCAACGATCGTCCACTGTCCGTCGATCTGCCGCACCTGCAACGCATGCGGATCGAGCGGCAGGCAATCGTCCGGCGTGGTTACGAGATAGGCGCCGAGCTGCTCGGCAAGGTCGATCAGACTGGTCGCGTTGAAGTCGAAGCTCGGATCGGGACCGTTCCCGGGCGAGCCGCCCGGTCCCAGCTCGGTTGGGCGCCCCACGAACGCGGTTCGCAAGCCCTGCTTGCTGGCTGCGTGGAGGTCGTAGTTATGCGCCGCTACCATCAGGATCTCAGACGCGGAAACGCCGAGGCTGGAGATCGCCATGTCGTAGACGGCGGGGTTCGGCTTGTAGTGCTGCACGGTCTCGGCCGAAAGCAGTCTGCCGAACGGGAGGTTTGCGTGGGCCCGCAGCGCCGCCTGCGTCGCGACACTCATGTTAGACAGGATCACGAGCGTGTAGTGCTCGTGCAGCGCGGCCATGCCGGGCGCCACATCCGGCCAGGGGGGCAGTAACCGCCATAAGCCGAAAAAGTCTTCCACCGCCGCGTTAACCTCAGCGGCCAGCTGTGCGACCGGAAGGTTCGCGCGGGTCGCATTCTGCAGGATCGTGTCGGGCGGAACCCAGATTCCGCTGGAGAGCACTTGCGCCACCCCCTGCGAATAACCACTGAGCGAGCCGCTGGCAAAGGCGGCGCCGTTGACGCTGACACCATACTTTACATTGAGCGGCGCGACGCCCTGCACCAGGCCGGCATACGCGTCGAAGACGGTGCCGATGATGTCGAACGTGAGCGCCTTGAGCTGCATGGAATTTACCTAAGGAACGACCGTCACGACGATCTTATGCGACTCGCGCGGTGGCGGCCGACCGAAACGGAGCAGCTCCAACTGGATCGTGCTCCGGCCGGCCGCAAGCGCAGTGAGGAACAGCGCCTGCTGCAGGCTACCACCGGGCGGAGCGTCGGGTGGCCGCGGATGTTCAGGGCCGGTGCTGCAGTCGATCGTCCGCCTGTCGCCCGTGACGGTCAGTCGCCAACCATAGCCGACGGAGCCGGCGCTGGTGAGCGGGATAGTTGCCCGCTCACCGATGTGTAGCGTCAGCTCAGAGGGTACTGCCGATGGTGACACCGGCGTGCCAGCCGCCATTGTCGCGCCAGAAATGTTGGATAGTGCCATCATAGCATAGAACGACGATCTCCAGATCGAAGCCGAAGCTGCCTTCGACCAGCGCCAGCACGCGGGACACTGCGGAGCTGAACGTTGCCGACTTCGACCAGACGAAGTTGGTGTTGGAGTTGTCGCGCCACCAATGTTCGACCTGCCCCTCGGCGTTGGCGACGACGAGCTCAAAGTTGCCATTTCCGGTCTCGTTCGCCATTCCATATTGACCCTGAATCATCACCGGGGGCGACTTGATATTCGCGCCGAAGATTTGATCGGACTTCCAGGTCGAGCCGTCGCGCCACCAGTGCTGCATGGTTCCGTTATTCAGAACGGCGACGAATTCCAGTGCACCCCACGTGCTCTGAATCAGGCTCGGGCCCGCGGTGACGATGTTGCTCCCGAAGGTCACGCTGGGCTGCCACTCCGACCCGCTGCGCCACCAATGCTGCACCTGCCCGCCACCGATGCCGACGAGGACTTCAAAGTTGCCGGGCCCCCAGCTACTCTCGATGAAGCCGACTGCGCCGGTCGAGCTTGGGGGGCCGAAGATCGGACCATCGTCCCATTTCTGGGCGCTCTGGTCGAAGTAACGGTGGTGCAATCGACCGCTGGTGGTCCGGTACACCATTTCGAAGTTTCGGTTGTAGGTCGTCGCGGTGAAAGTCGGCGGATCGGCTACGTCGCTGCCGATAGTCTCAGCCTTTGCCCAAGGGAGCGTACTGACAGAATTGTTTCGCCACCAGTGCGTCCATGAATTCCCGTGGCTGGGCGCGATCAGCTCGAAATTACGGTGCAACGCGCCGTCGCCGCTCTCGAGCATACCACCGGCGTGGGAACGCCGCTTGGTCCACGGGTCGGGGTTGGTGAACCGCACGCCGAGCTTGTCACTTGAGTCGATGCCGCATTGCCCGTAGCCAATCAGGCCGAATCCGCTATCTCCCCAGCCGGTACCCCAGGAGTTCTTCACGATCCAGCAGCCGAGACTGTCATTGAAGCCGACGGCCAGCATGATGTGGCCGCCTTCCTCCGTCGCCGCCGACGACTTCACGTAGGGGACGCTGCCCGACCAGCCAAAGAAGTCGCTGTAGACCTCGAAATAGACCACCAGCGGTCCGACGTTCTGGATCCAGGACTTCTGATCGTCGACGTTGCCGATCGATGTGTACGTCGGAATCTTGACCGTCCGGCCGTCCCGGTCGAATGGCGGATTGTAGGCCGGCGGCGCTGCGTTCGAGCCGCCGCCGCATCCGCCCGGCGGCGGATTCCAATACGGGCCGGTACGATTGCCCGGATCGCGGTCGACCCAGGGCACGCAATCCAAATCACACTGCCCGTTCGATGCAACCCAATTGAGAACGTTCACTGGATCGCCGCACTGGCCACAGGTGACCTTGTTTGCCTCGATGTAGTCGCCCTCCGAGCGGGCGCACCAGACGCAGTGCTCGATTCGAACCATGGCCTCGACCAGGGCGGTCGCGCCGTAGATCCAGCAGTGTTCGCACGGGTCCTGGTCGCGAATTGTCGTGATCCAGTTCCAACCGTAACGATTGCGCCAGTCGACGACGGTGGCCCCCCCGCCACCTGCACCGCCCGCCGCTGGCTTTGCGACCGTCTCTGTTGCGAGGCTGCCGGTTCGGCCGAGGAAAGGCGGCTTCTGGCTAAGAATGCCGCGATCGAACAGGTCCTGCGCGAGCAGTGCATTGGTGGGCGGGTTGGCGCGCACCAGCGCAGCCACGTCGATGCGCTTGGAGGGATCGCTTGGCGGCAGTCTGCCGAGCAGGCCGAGCGGCGGCCGCGTGATCGGCATGGTATCGCTGAGTGCGGGATTGACGGTCCACTTTATCCCTTCGCTCGCCAGCTGCCGACGCAAATCGCCATAGGTACTTAGGGCCATCGGCCTTTTCTCCTGGTCTCTCGATTACGCATGGTGATGACAATCCAGGTGGGAGCGATTAGGCAGCTCCGTTCAACTTCGAACCGAAGCTCTATCATCATCCTTACAAATTGCAACAATTAAAGTATGCATTGCTTCGGTTCATGGCTCCGACCGGACCAACATGCTTCAGGCAAACGATAACTTTTTCAATGAAATATGCCCGACGTTCTGGATATCATCTCCTACAAATGTAGGAGGCTCGGTGCCCGTCGTGCCTCTCGGCAGTAGAGGCCGACCAAACCTTACACCCGACGTACACGCGTCATTGTCGCAGAAGAATTCGCACCAGCTCCGCTTGGCGGCGTGTCCTAGTCTTGTTAAAAATAGAAGTGAGATGTGTACGGGCAGTGGTGGGAGCGATACCAAGGCGTGCGGCGGCAGCTTTTAGGCCGCCGCCATTCAAGACCTCGATCGCCATCGCCGCTTCCGTTCGTGTGAGACCAAAACTACATCGCAGGCTGGCTGCCGTCGGATTACCAGTGCGCTCAGGATCCGTAAGAAATAAAACTGCGGCGGGACGGCGAGGTGCCAGCCAGTACGTCTCCATGGGCAGCGGGATAACCAACACTGTTAATGGCGATCGCAGGCTACCCCGGGACAAGCGGAGGGGCCCACCTCCTCCTCTACCGCCAAATCGAGTGTGACGCGCGCTCTGCGCGACAGCTTTGTGCAGCATGTCCGTCTCGCCAGGCAGACTCCCACGCAACACGCCGTTGGTGTCAGGACGTAAGCCAAACATGTCGGCAAGAATATCTTCGCACGCGCGGTTAGCGAAGAGCATACGGCAAGCTGCGTCGACCAATAACACAGGCTGCTGCAGCCCGTTGAGCAATTCGGCCGAAGCGGTACGCGTCATTTCTAACTCAGCGGTCCTGGCATTTATCTGGAGGGCTCGCTGTAAATGTGGCACCAGCTCGATCAGACGTTCAGCGATTGGTCGGTCAAATGGTCCCATCCGACTGGGGCGCCATACTCCAAAAGCCGCCCAGCATGAGCCGTCATCTAGGAGCTTTGCTCCGAGCTTTTCCTCAAGGCCAAGCGGCGCAAGAAATCCGCCGTAAATCGCTGTCGTGACTAACTCATCGCGTGCAATAAGATCGTGAATCGAAAGTACCTTTCCCAGCGGTTGGCGTCGACCCGCAGCAACTAGAGGGTTCTGATGGACCCAGTATTCCGCATAACTCCGTAGCGCATCTGCTGGCACTCTGGGTGCGACGTTCGCAGACGTCTGTGTAATTTCGTCATACGTGCTGATCTGGCAGACGGTCGCTCCTGCCGCATCGGCCAGGCGATCTGCGACGTGGGGCCACATCTGCTGATCGAGTGCGGCCTCGTAAATGAGCGCGATCACGTCGCCCAGTGCGTCCGAACTGTCGTGCATGGCCCCCCCATCATCCATTTGCCCTGCCAGGCTCACCAGTCAGCCGGTCTCAAAGTAACCGGCAAGCGCGCGATCGAGTCCAGGAATTAGCGGTACGAGTCGCAGATTAGCGGGTTGCTTAACTCCCTGGAATCATTACGAACTGAGAGAACCGGTTTGCGGCGCTGCGACACGTGCCCTTGCCACGGCCGTTCCAAGGGATCGGGCCAGCCGAGAATCTTCCCGAACCAGAGCATGATTGCGGTCGCGATCACCAGTCGGGCTATCGGGTACCCCCGCAGCAGGTCGCCACCGTTCGTCGCTCCCGGATACGAATGCACAAACGTCGAAAGCGTGGTGTGAGCCACCTCACAGCGCCGCAATTGTGTTTTAGCTGAACATGTGTCCCGGCTTGGCCAATATGGAGGATGGAATGAGCGTGAAGGACGCTATTCTAAGCACTCACCCGACAAGCTACTGGCCGCTCGACGATCTCAACGGCCCCTCGTGTCAGGACGAAATGGGCCTCCACAATGCCTCTGTGCCCACGCAGGGAGTGACGCTCGCTGTCATTCCCTTCGGCGCTGCGCAGGCTCCATATTTCGACGGTGCACTGGGAAACGTCCTGACGATTGACAATGACCCGCGATATTCGCAGCCCTACGGCGACGCGCTGACCGTCGCCGCCTGGGTATGTCCGCTCGCGCTAGACAACACGCACACCGCCGGAAGCGAGGATCAATTCGTCCATTACATCGAGAAGGCGGTGGGTGCCGACACCAATGTAGAGTGGGCGTTACGGCTGTACAACAAGACCAACCCAACGCGGCATTCGCGACTATCGTTCTATACGTTCAATCTGGGCTCGCCTACAGGCGAAGGCAACGGCTCCTACATGGAGTACGGGTTGTCCCTTAACGACGAGACTCCAATTGAACTTGGAAAATGGGTGTTCGTGGTTGGTCAGGCCGAAGCCTGGATTTCACAGAGCGATCGGACAACCGGGTGCATCCTGTGGAAGCAGGACGTCCAAGCGCAGCGGATCGCCGCCGATAAATATTTCGAGTACCAGGTACATCCGCAGCATGGACCGGGCCGAATAACGGTCGGCGGCATGCAGACGACAGGGTTCAAAGGAGCGCTCGCGCACGTCGCGATCTGGAATCGGCTGCTCTCCGCCGCCGAAATCGCCGCGATCTGGACGACAGGTGCAAGCGATCTTAGCAATACATCAATGTATCATAGCTACACATGAAAAGTGTCTCGTAGCAGCCTCGGAGTACGAGCTTTGGAGCAGCTGGAACCGGAACCTGGCCGACCGCTGATTGCCGAACATCACCGCCGCACAGTGCAGTAGAAGGCACCGGAGCGCGCGCCCTCAGAAGCCTGTTTGGCCGTTCGTTCAGACCGGGATTCCCAGACACCGCACATGATGACGTTACGCTCAACCGGCGCCGATGCACTCGGTACGCCGGGCTGCTGATACCGCTACGAATCGCCCGAGTCCTGCAGATTGGGCGGGTCGTCCGCCGAGCAGCCCCGCGATGACGGCGGAACGGTTCAGTATGGGCGGTCGCCCGCCACAGTCACTCGGAATCCCGACCGGGTATGTGGCCAGTAATCCCACATCGCACGGTGCTGGACGCAGCGATTGTCCCAAAAAGCGACCGAGTTCGGCTGCCATCGGAAACGGCACTGGAACAGCGGGTTCTCCGCGTGGGTGTAGAGGTAGTTGAGGATGTGGTAGCTCTCATCGCGCGGCACGCCGACGAGCCGACGGGTAAAGCCGCGATTCACGTACAGCGTCTTTTGGCCAGTCACCGGATGCGTGCGGATCACCGGGTGTTCGGCGCGCGGATAAGTCGCCTTGTCGTCAACGCCGGCATATTTGTATGTGCCGCGGTAGTTCTCCTCGCCGTCGTGCACCGCGGTCATGCCGTCGAGATACGCCTTCATGCGATCCGATAGTGCCTCGTACGCGGCGTACATCGACGCAAAAAGCGTGTCGCCGCCCTTCGGCGGGCAGGTCTTGATGTAGAGGATGCTGCCCATCGGTGGCGTCGGGTCGCAGGAAACGTCGCTATGCCAGCCTTCGCCGTTGGCGCGCGGCGAGTTCTTGTCCGCGTGGATGACCATCAGTTCTGGATGATCCGGGTGCGACGGCGCGGCCGGATGAATGTGCAGCTCGCCGAAATTGCGCCCGAATGCGATGTGCTGCTCGGGCGACAGGTGCTGGTCGCGGAAGAAGACCACCAGATTCTCGGCCAGCGCGCGGTGGACTTCTTCCATTTGGTGGTTCGACAGCGGCCCGGCGAGGTCGATGCCGGCAATCTCCGCACCGATGATGGGCGTCAGCTTGTCCACCTGGATCGTTTCGAACGGCGCTTCGTTGCCCAGCCTGTGCTTGTAGCGAGGCCCGTTATTGCCGCGCATCGGATCCATCATGTCGAGTCCTCCTCTAACCCGCGCGCCGGATGTTGCCGCTCTGCTCCGGTATTCCTGTCTGTTCGTAGCACACCTTGGCCAGCGCGGCGACACCCTCACGGATGGTCTGCTTGCTTGGCATCGCAAAACAGAGCCGCAGATGCGATTTTGAGTTATCGGCGCTGACCGCCCAGGCGGGGCCCTCGTTGAAGATGATGCCGGCGTCAGCCGCCGGCTTCAGCAGCGTGCGCACGTCCACTTCACCCGGAAGCTTGATCCACAGGAAGATGCCGCCCTTCGGAATCCAGCATTCGGCGGCGCTGCCGAACTCGCGCTCCACCGCCTCGATCATTGCATCGAGCTTGTCCTTCAGCACAGCGTTCAAGTGCGGGAGGTGCTTGTCGAAGTTCTTCGAGAAATATTCAGCGACAATCATCTGATCCAACGCGCCGGTGCCGCTATCACCTTTCAATGGCAGCAGGCGACTCATGATCTCCTGCGACGCAATGATATAACCAAGCCGCAGCGCCGGCGCGAGCGACTTGGAAAACGAGCCAAGATGGATCACCGCGCTGGGATCAAGCGCGTACAATGCCGGCGGCGCTTCAACACCCTGCCATAGCAGGTCGGCGTAGCATTCGTCCTCGAAGATCGCGATGTTGTATTCGTGTGCGAGGTTGAGTAGCGCGCGGCGGCGATCAAGCGGAAGGATGCTCGCGGTCGGGTTTTGGATGGTAGGGATCGTATAGATGAATTTCGGCGTGACGCCTTTGGCCTTCAACGCGGCGAGCTGAGGTGCCAGCGCTTCGACGACAATGCCGTCGGCGTCGAGCTTCATTGCCTCAATTTTGGCGCCGAGCTTGCGGAAGCGATTGAGAGCACCCTGGTAGCAGAACTCCTCGGCCAGCACGGTGTCACCCGGGTTGAGCAACAGTTTGCTGATCATGTCGATGCCCTGGCCAGATCCGGTGACAATCGAGATGTCATCGATCGACACGTCGATGCCGCGATGCCGCCTCGACTTGGCGGCAACGAACTGGCGTAGGCCGGGATAGCCCTGCGGGCCGAGGCCCAGATTGTAGATCGCCAGCTTCGATCCTTCGCGGCGCAGCACGGATGCGGCGGCTTCAATCAGACCTTCGATCGGAATTTGCTCCGGGTCGTTGTTGCCGCCGACGAAGTAGTATTTCGGAAACGGCGCCCAGCGCGGTGCTGGCGGCGGAATGTCGGCGCTATAGAGCTTGCTGTAATCGAGGGCGGCACTCATCGATCGGTTTCCTCCAGTGCGGTCGGGCCGAAGGTAGGCGGGACGGGCGCGCAAGGCCAGAGGATCACATTTTCCCCTGCCGCTTACGGGTGAGGTCGGGAGAGGATGTCACGGAGCAGTACCGAATCGTTGCGAACGCGTCACCGCCTCGCTCCCCCCGAGGGAGGGGGAGTAGCGTCTCTGATCAATCAGCACCTTGGCCCGCGGATTCGGCTGGCGGAGGCTTTCGAACAGCTCGGGCAGTGCATCCAGCCCGATGACATCGGAAACCAGCTGATTTGCATCGATCCGCCGAGCCGCCAGCAGGTCCAGCACCAGCTCGAACTCCTGGCGCGTGTAACCGAGCGCGAACCGCACAGTCAGCTCCTTGCGGATTGCGATGCGCGGCAGGATCGAATCCTCGTGCCGGCACACACCGACCACGACAACCCGCCCGTGCACGGGGGCGAGGTCGATGACCTGGCGCAGCAGCCCTGGCGCGCCGACGCATTCGAAAATGACGTCCGGCGCCCCGCCCGTGATACGGACGAATCCCGCGGCGATCTGTTCCGAACCCGGATCGATGACGGCACTGGCTCCGAGTGTCCCCGCGCGATTTCGCCGCACCGCATCCAGCTCGCTCACGACCAGATGCCGCGCACCGGCCAAGCGTGTGAACACCGTCACCGCTAACCCGATCGGCCCCGCGCCGATCACCAGCACGCGCGCGCCGAGCAGCGCGCCGGCCAGACGCACGGCATGTGCGCCGACCGATAGCGGCTCGGTCAGCGCCGCATCGCGCAGATCCAGCGCGTCGGGTACACGCAGCGCGTTATGCGCCGGCAGGGTCAAATACTCGCCATAGCCGCCCGGCACGTCTGCCGCGAGACCGATCACCTTGGTGCGCCCACAGAGAATGCCGAGCCGGTCACGGCAACCACCCAGTGGCCGGCATTCGTCGCACTCATAGAGCGGCAACCCGATGACGCGGTCGCCGCGCTGCCAACCCGGCGCCGCGGATTCTGCGACAACACCTGAGAATTCGTGACCAAGCACCGTGCCGGGGTCCAGCGGAACAGCGCTTTTTTCGGTCGCGTGCAGGTCGGTACCGCAGATACCGCAATATGCGACCTGCAGCACGAGCTCACCCGGACGCGCTATTGGGGTCTGACGATCCTCGATGGCAAGCGGCGAACCTTCGTGATGGAACACGGCCGCGCGCATGGGGAGCCTCCCTACATTGTCGTTTGCATATCGCCATCGACGCTTAGCGCCTGGCCGCTGATCGTTGCGCCGAACGGGCTGACGAGATACAGCGCCATGTTGGCGATGTCCTGCTGGGTGACGAAGCAGCGCAATGAGGTGGTGGCAACGGTCCGCTCGGTCATCTCGTTCTCGGAAATGCCGGCCGCTTCCGCCTTCGCCTTGATCACCGCGCGAATACGAGGCCCATCCACCGGTCCGGGCAGAATGGCGTTGACGCGAATACCGTCCGGGCCAAGCTCGATCGACAGCGACTTGGTGAAGCCGACGACGCCCCATTTCGCCGCGGAATAAGGTGCCCGCAGCGGAAAGCCGAAACGCCCCGCCGCCGAACTGAGATTGACGATCGATCCGCCGCCGGCCGCACGCAGTGCCGGAATCGCCCGGCGCGAACAATGGAACATCGACGCAAGGTCGATGCGCAGCGTCGCGTCAAGCGCCTCCGGAGTCACATGTTCTACCAGCGCCGTCGGTCCAGCGATGCCGGCGTTATTGACCAGGACGTCGAGACCGCCAAAATTTGTGACCGCAGCATCGACGAACGCCTCACAATCCGCCGGCACGCCGGCGTCGGCGCGCATGCCGGGATGGCTGGATGCTGTCAGTGCGTCTTCGTCCACGTCAGAGACAAATACGCGTGCACCACAATCGACGAAACTGTCCGCGATCACACGGCCTATGCCGTTTGCACCGGCGGTGATCGCAACGCGCAAGCCGTTGAGATCTACGGTCAGGGGTGTACGGGCGCCGGCGACCATTGTCGACTCCTCTCCTGTTGAATATCGAGTGTCGGCGTGGCCTGGCGCCGGGGCAAGGGGGCAGTCCGCTCAACGCCGAGACGCAGGGCGCCGCATGGCGGGCAGAGGTCTTTTGGAACGCAGTACCGAATTCCGTCTTTGTGCGACGCCGCGCGGAAGTTCAGGGCAGACCTACCTTGCAAGCACTGGGGTGCAGACCGCTCAGAGGCTGCGCTTGATGAACCGGCAGAACCTGCTCAACCGATTTCGGTTCTACCTACTCCGCCGGAAACAAAT
>JASHVB010000496.1 GCA_030039695.1 Acetobacteraceae bacterium | reverse complement strand
ATCGTCGCCGCATAGGCGATGGGGCGCCCATTCGCGAACAAGGGCTTGAAGATGAAAATGTCCGGCAAATGCATGCCGCCGTCGTACGGATCGTTGTTGATTAGCACGTCGCCTTCGTGGATATCGTCGCCAAAATGGCGCAGCACGGCCCGTAACGCGGTGGGGATACTGCACAGGTGACCCGGCAACGCGAGGCCCTGCGCCACGAGGCGGCCCTGCGGGTCGCACAGCGCGGCGCTGTAATCCATGATGTTCTTCAAAACGCCGGAATAGGCCGTGCGGTAGATGGTCAATACCATCTCATCGCCAAGCGCGGCGACGGCGTTGCGGAAGAGTTCCTCGGTGATGGCGTCGTGCATGGCATTGTCGTGTGCGGTGGGGTCACGACGGATCGGACCACTGACACGCGCCGGTGGCAACCTGCGAGGCCGTCATCGCCAACCTGGCGGCGGCCACGCGCGTCTGTTTGTGCTTTATCCGTGCGGCGAAGGCGGGCATGGCAGGGACAAACCCGGCCGCGATTGGGTGGTCTGACCCTCCTGGTGTCCGGTCACCGGGAGGGTGTCACTATCTGGTTCACCAGCGGATTGTCCTCGTCTGGCTGCAAAGCGTAACGGAACCGCCTCGTAGCGTGGCCGGGTCTGCGCCGGCATCAGGCTGCGGCACCGAACTGCGCCGACGGCGGCACGTCCTTCTGCGTGAGCGCCACCAGCTGATGCGCAGACACCGCTCGCCGCAGATGCAGCGTCTCGCCGCAATGAGCGTTAGTGCCATGCAGGATCGAATAGCCAGTTCGATATGTGGTTCTGACTGCGCCGATGCGCCAAGTAGCGCGCGTGCCGATCGCCCATCCGGTGCGAGGCCGTAGCCCAGTCAACTCCCATCTGGTGCGAAGTACACCGCGCCTCGGCAATCCGCGGCTTCGGCGGCAGGCACGCGAGCGCATGTGCGGTCTCACCTGTCGCCGCTGTACATCAAAATTGGTCGCGGTACATAAGGCCAAGGCAGTGGTGAACTGCTGTTGCTGTCATTGCGCGAAGCGCAGTGACGAAGCGATATCCTGGCGGGCTGGGTCGCGAAACTGTTCGGTGGTTCGTGGCCACCCTCGCTGCAATGACCGCGGCAAGGGCGGCTCAGCTCAAACTGCCCGGATAATCCTGCCAGATCGACGCTTCGAGATGCGGTTCCGGTGAAACCGTGCGCCAGTGACGAGCGCACTCTGCGCCGGTCGGATTCCACACTCCAGGGAACCCGCGCATGTGTGAGAGGAACACTTGCAAGAGCTGCAGCCGGTTTGCCCAGCCGCTGCCTTGCGGATGCAGCGTCATGTGAAAGCATCGGCCGCGCTTGTACTGCGCATCGAATTCGGCGTGCCAATTGCGAGACAACATATCGGCGTTCTCCAGACCTGTGCCTTTGCGCGGAAAGAGCAGAAAGAATTGATCGTCGAAATGATAATAATAAGGTAGTGTCAGGATCGACCGGCGTGAGGTGAAATCGCTGACCCAGTGATGCGGTGCGTCGTCAGCGAGCCCGTTGCCAAAATACTCGTACCCCGCGTCGATCAGCAGGTCGATCGTATGCGGACCGATCGTGCCTCCGGCGAACGGGTCGTCCCGCCGAGGCAGAGAGAACCACCCCCTCGGTCGCTTGCCTGTTACTTCAGTTAGGATCTGGGTCGTGACTATCAGGCGCTCCCATTCGTCTTCGCGTGACAAGGTACTGACATCCTCATGACGCAGGCCTTCCGCGGCGATCTCGTGTCCTGCGCCACCGATCTCGCGCAGCCGATCGCCGTAGATGCGGGCCATCACGGCCGGCACAGCGAATGTTGCGTGCAGGCCGTGGTACTGCAGCGTTTCCAGGATGTTGGTCAGCCCGTCATGCGCGGCGAACTGCGCGGCGGGACTGGCGAGGTCGCTGGCGCGGATACCTGCGGGTCCGGATGCGACGCTGAGGTCGACAGTAATCAACACGCAACAGCGGTTGCCGTTCGGCCAGCGCACGTCGCTGTCGACGATGCTGACTTCGTCGGAGATGGTGTAACGGTTTTTCCACGGCATCACGGGAACCTTTCACCAGCCGTCAGGCGGTGGGCAGGTGGTGAGGCAATGGCGTGCGACTTCCTCGCAGGTGGCGAACCACACGCCCGGCAGTGACTTCATGCGCGCGATCAGCCGATCCATCATCGCGGTGCGCAACGCGCGCCCAGATACGAACGGGTGCATCACGATGTTCAGATAACCACCGGTCTGGTATTGCTGCCAGAACGCCGACCACCACATGTCCGACACGCGGTATGGATCGGTGATACGCTGCGCCGAGTTGTTGCTGCCGAGCCAGGCGAAACTATAGAACATTGCGTCGTCGATCGCGTAGTGGAACGGCAGGTTGATCATGCCACTGCCGAGCGCATCGTCCCGCTGATAGTACGGCAAGTGCGCTGCCGAGTCGCCGGAGGTGTACACGAAGCCTTCGCGTTTCAGCAGTGCGCGCGAGTGGTTGCTGCGCGTGCCAACCGGGCGGCGGCCGGCGGTGCGTTCTAGTGCCGTCGCGGTCTTCCGCAAATGGTCTTCTTCCAGCGCGGGTTCGGTCGGTACTCGATGTTCCCACATGTGGTCGGCGATTTCATGCCCAGCGAGCGCGGCCGCGCGTACGGCCCGAGGATACAGCTCGCAGATGCGGCCCGGGGTGAAGATCGTCGCCTTCACGTCGTGCGAGGCGAACAGCTCGAGCAGCCGCCAGATGCCAACCCGGCCGCCGAATTCACCTTTGGCGAGCTGTGCCGGAGGTTCGTTCAATAGACGGCGCAGCAGCATCGCGTCGAAATCGACGGTCAGGTTGACGGCGATGCGAGTGCCGTTCGGCCAGGTGATCGATGGGATGAACTGATGCTGCGCGTCGTGTTTACGTGCGACGGCGACGAGCTCGTCAATCTCCTGTGCGGTGCTGCTCATTCCGCTGCCATCTTGGCCGCCTCGGAATCGTGGCCTTTCTGGTGGAAGTAGTTGCTCCGGTAAAACTCCAGCACGAGATCGCGGTACAGCGCCGGCGGATACTGCGGCGGATTGCTGGCGGCAACGCAGCTCGGCAGGCACTCGATCATGACGTTTGGGTCTGGGCTGTGGAAATAGGCAATCGAGTAGCGGTCGTTGCCGGACTCGTTGATCACGCCGTGTGGGGTGGAGAGGAACCGGTTGTTTGACCAGCGCCGCATGATGTTGCCGAGGTTGATCAGGAACGTGCCGGGAATCACCGGCGGCGGGAACCATTCACCGGAGGGCAGGCGGATCGCCAGTCCAGGCACATCAGTGCGCGCCAGTGCGGTCATAAAGCTGTTGTCGGTATGCGGCGCGGTACCGAAGGTGTTCTCGCTTCTGTCTTCCTGTGGTGGGTAGTGCAGAAAGCGCAGATTGGCATGGCACTCATTGCCGAAGAACGGTCTGAAGAAGTCCGCCGGCATGTCCAGTGCCACCGCGAAGGCGGGCAGCATGCGCTCGCACATCGCGTTGAGCGCGTGGAAATACGCGTTCATATCGTCGCGGAGTCCGGGCAAGCTGTCGGGCCACTGATTGCGACCGCGCAGCGGGGTGCCGGCGAGCACGTCAGGGTGGTCGGCGGCCCGATCGTGACTGATGAAGAAGCTCTCGTTCTGGTTCGGCTTGGTAGCCTTGTGCACCGTCGACGCCGCTTGCACCGAAGCGTTCATCGGCATGTAGCCGATGTTGTTCTGGTTCAACCGCAGCATCAGTTTTTCTGCCAGCGGCAGTGCATGAAAGCGACGAGAGGCAGCAAAGCCGCGGTCGATAATGTCCTGCGGCACGCCGTTGTTCAGTGCGTAGAAGAAGCCGATGTTCTCGCAGGCGTGGCGCACATCCTGCGCGAGGCGCTGCAGAGCGCCCGGTTCGCCGGCGAAATAGGGGCCGTAGTCGACGACCGGGATGATGGCGGCGGCCGCCTCGAAGTCCTTCACTGCGTTCCTCTGGAACAAGTGCATGGCGTTGCTCCGAATGGGTTGGTCCGGACTATAAGGAATGCGGGGCCCGGCGCAACGACAGGCGGTCTCGACAGGCACCGCCATTCGGGCCACGTTAGGGCAGCGCAGGGACAGGAGGAAACACCGATGGTGCAAATTCGCCGCATGGGACGGCAGATCGGCGTCGAGGTCACCGGCGTCGATGTGACGGCGCTGGACGACGCGGGCTTTGCACCGATCTATCAAGCCTGGCTTGACTGCAACGTGCTGGTGGTACGCGATCAGGAGCTCACGATACAGGACTTCCTGCGTTACAGCTGCCGATTCGGCACCGTTGTGCCGCATCCCTCGAAGAGCACGCGCCATCCAGAGGTTCCGGAAATCACTTTGCTAGGCATCAACAAGTTCAGCGCCGACGGGACGTTGAACCAGGCAATTTATCGCCGCGGTGCGGAAGGCTGGCACACTGACGGGGCTTATGACGTGGTGCCGTTCAAAGCCACTCAGCTTTACGGACTCGCGATCCCCAGTAGCGGCGGCGACACGCTGTTCGCCAGCATGTATGCCGCCTACGACGCGCTGCCGGAACGGTTGAAGACACGGCTGGCCGGTCTGGTCGGTGGCTTCACTTATGGCGGACGGCGGAAAGCACAGGCGCTGCTGAACGAAGAAGACCGCGACTGGAAGCCGGTGTTCCATCCCATCGTCCGGACGCATCCGGAAACCGGGCGAAAGGCACTGTACTTTGATCCCGGCAAGATCGTTTCGATCGAGGGCATAGAGGAAGCAGAGGCCAACGACCTGATAGAGGAGCTGACAGGGCGGATGATCCAACCGGGCGCGGAGTACCGCCACAAGTGGCGGGTCGGCGATATCGTCATCTGGGATAACCGGTGTTCGTATCATCGCGCGGCAGGCGATTATCCGCCGCACGAGGATCGCATACATTGGCGTGTGTCGATAAAGGATTTTGCCGAAGCGGGTCAGCTCGCAGCGGAATAACTGGGTGGCTGCACGAGGGGACGGCCCAGACGCGATGCTGGCACCGGCCGGAGTTGGAACGTTGACGGACGATGATCTTGACTTTCACCCGGCTGATCACCCCCAATTTCGGGGGCCTCGGCACGTCATGGTCGGTCTTGGGCCGGCCATCTACGGTCCTGGTTCCAAAGTCCGCTGCATTCCTCGGGCATCCGACACCGAGTCGAATCAACCACTTACCGAGAGGCGCGCGTGCTGGACGATGGTGCGAACTTCAGATTCGGACCACAAGGTCTTATCGTCGTCCACACGGAAAGGAGAGGATGGCCGCCGCAATCTCCAGGATAATCCCGCAGACCTGAGCGGCCATGACGAGCGTTTACCCTTCCACGACCCGCTGCGTCTGAACGCCGAGCCCCTCGCACGACAGCCGCATCACGTCCCCGACTTTTAGGAACACCGGGTTCGGCTTGACGCCCAAACCGACGCCGGGCGGCGTGCCGGTGGCGATCACATCGCCCGCATGCAGTGTGATGAAGTGACTGACGTAGCTGACCAGTTTCACCACGCCGAAGATCATCGTCTTGGTGCTGCCATTCTGCATGCGTTTGCCGTTGACCTCGGTCCACAGCGGCACGTTCTGCGGGTCAGGGATTTCGTCTTTGGT